>NZ_JAVFVX010000018.1:0-102668 GCF_033441795.1 Streptomyces sp. ADMS
CCGCAGGTCGCGGAGTGCAGTCCAGCGGCCCCGAGGAATTGCGCAGCAGAGTCGAAACCGGCGCCGAACCGGGCGCTAAACCTCCAGCGAGCCCCGAATCGTCCTCCACTCCTCGGGCAGCGCCTCCTCGACCCTCGCGGCCCGCCGCTCCTCGCGTCCGTACAGCAGCCCGTACGTGAAGGTGTCCTCCCCCGACGCGTGTGCCACGGCGGACAGCTCGCCCAGTGTGGTGCGGACCATGACGCTGTCCTGGTGGTCGCCGAGCAGGCTCTGGAGGGACTTCATCGACTTGGTGAGCGCCTTGGCCGGGCCGCCCAGGGCGAGGGTCGCCGCCTCGGCGGCGTAGCGGGTGCGCTTGGCCTTCTTGCGGGCGTCGTGCAGCCCGAGGTCGCGGTCGGTGCCGGGCGGCTGGTCCATGGCCTCCTCGATCAGCGCGGACACCTTCGCGAAGTCCTTGCGTACGGCCTTGGTGAGCGCCTTGGCCGCGTTTCCCGCCGCCGCCTTGAGCACCGGGGGGTCGGCGACCACGGCGTCAAGGGTGTCGAGGAGCGTCAGATAGCGCGGGGAGTCCAGCACACCGAGCAGCCGGCGGCGCGATCCTCCGTACTCGGCCTTGGACCAGGCGCCCAGCCGGTCGCGGACCGGGCCGTGGACGAGGGTGGGGGCCAGTTCGCCGAGGGCCTCGGCCAGTCGTTCGGCCAGCACTTCCTGGTCGCGGCCCACGCCCAGCTCGCCCGCGAGCCACTTCAGCTCGACGGCGATCGGGTCGGTGACCTTCCGGTCGAGGACCTGGCGGAAGGACTTGAAGGTGCTGCGCAGCCGGCGCGTGGCGACCCGCATGTCGTGCACGGACTCCTCGGCGTCCTGACGCACGGCGGGGTCGAGCCCGACGATGGCGTCCCGCTGGGCGCGGACGTAGGCCAGGACGTGGTCGCCGGCGGTGACGGGGTCGGCCGGCTCGTCCTTGGGCCGCGGGTGGCCGCCCTTGGTCTCCGTCAGTGCGCGTGCCAGCTTCGACGTGGACTTCGAGGGCCGTACGCCCGCCTTGCGCAGGCGTTTCTCCACCTTGTCCAGGACGCGCGGGTCCCCGCCGTCGGCGAGCTCCACCTCGATCTCGGTCCACTGGGCGGTGCCCTCGCCGCCGAACAGCCGCTCCGCCCGTACGGTGTCCACGCCGACCTCGGCGAGCTGCCGGCCGTCGGCGTCGACGAGGTCGCGCAGGTCCCGTGCGGAGCGCAGCCGCACCACGGGCACGAGCTGGCCCTCGCGGACCCGGGCGCGCACCAGGGCGGCCAGCTCGTCGGGGAGGTCGTCGGAGAGAGGTGCCTGGATCTCGTCCCGTACGCCGGGGGCGACGGGGAGTTTGAGGTGCCAGCCGGCGTCGGAGCCGCCGGTGCGGCGGCGCAGCGTGATCGACGCCGAGGCCAGCCGCAGGTCCGAGGTGTCGTAGTAGGTCGCGTCCAGTTCCGCGGTGCCTCTGTCGAGGATGTCCGCGACTCCGGCGACGCCAGTCAGGTCGGGCAGTCCGCTGTCGTCGGATTCGTACTTCCGCTCGATTTCCCGCTTTGTGTCCGCCATGAGTCGAATTTAGTCATGATTCGGCGGCGACGGCAGCCCCCCAAAGGTCGCTTACTGGCCATCCAGGACACGTACGCCGTTCATGCGCACGACACCGACCGATCATTCCCGGTGCACGATCGCGCCCCGAAGGGGCGCGGGGAACTGCGCGACCAGCCCTCACCTGCCCGCGGCCGACGAACCGCAATCGCCCATCCCGCGGAGCGCTACGCCGACATCGGCCGCTGCACCCTGATCGACTGCAACAGCCCCACGGCCACCCACACGGCGAACATCGACGATCCTCCGTACGACACGAAGGGCAGTGGCAGACCGGCGACCGGCATGATCCCCAGGGTCATCCCGATGTTCTCGAACGACTGGAAGGCGAACCACGCGATGATCCCGGCGGCGACGATCGTGCCGTACAGCTCGGTCGTCTCGCGGGCGATACGGCAGGCCCGCCAAAGGACCACGCCCAGGAGCAGGATGATCAGACCCGCGCCGACGAAGCCCAGTTCCTCCCCCGCGACCGTGAACACGAAGTCGGTCTGCTGTTCCGGGACGAACTGGCCCGTGGTCTGCGAGCCGTGGAACAGACCCGTCCCCGTCAGACCGCCCGAACCGATCGCGATGCGGGCCTGGTTGGTGTTGTAGCCGACGCCGGACGGGTCGAGTTCGGGGTTGGCGAAGGCGGCGAACCGGTTGATCTGGTACTCGTCCAGAACCCCGAGCTGCCAGACCAGCACCGCGCCCACGGCGCCCGTGCCCAGCAGGCCGAAGACCCAGCGGTTGGAGGCGCCGGAGGCCAGCAGTACGCCCAGCACGATGATGACCATGACCATGACCGACCCGAGGTCGGGCATCAGCATGACGATCATCATCGGTACGGCGGCCAGGCCCAGGGCCTGGAGGACCGTGCGGTGGTCGGGGTAGGGCTTGTCGCCCGCGTCCACCCGGGCGGCGAGGAGCATCGCCATGCCCAGGATGATCGTGATCTTCACGAACTCCGAGGGCTGGAGCGAGAAGCCGCCGCCGAGCACGATCCACGCGTGGGCGCCGTTGACGGTCGCGCCGAGCGGGGTCAGCACCAGGAGGATCAGGAGGACCGAGAGGCCGTAGAGGATCGGGACCGCGGTGCGCAGGGTGCGGTGACCGAGCCAGACCGTGCCGATCATCAGGCACAACCCGATGCCGGTGTTCATGAGGTGCCGGACCAGGAAGTAGTACTGGTCGCCCTGGTTGATCTCGGTGCGGTTGCGGGTCGCCGAGTAGACCAGGATCGCGCCCACGAAGGACAGCGCGAGCGCGGACAGCAGTATCGGCCAGTCCAGCCTGCGGGCCAGCGAGTCACGGGCCAGCAGGCGGGACAGGGAGGAGCGTTCGGGGCCGTATCCGGAGACGGAGAAGGTGTTCGCGCCGGTCATGTCGTCGTCCTCCGCGTACCGCGCGTACTCCGCCTACGCCTGCCGGTGCCGGTGCCGTGGGCTCTCCGCCCGCTGCGGTTGGTGCCCGTCCGCTCGGACGCGACCGTGGCCGGCGGGAGCTGTCCGCCCGCGACTGCGAGGGTCTCCTCGGTGGCCTCCTTCGCCGGCTCGTACGGCTTGATCTTCGGGGAGTCGATCGAGCCGTCCGACCCGATCTTCGGCAGGCTCTTCTGCGGGGTGGGCAGCAGCGCCTTCCTGTTGTCGATCGTGCCGTCCGGGGAGACGCCGTACAGAGCCTCGTATATCTTGCGGACGGCCGGGCCGGAGGCTCCGGAGCCCGTACCACCCTGGGAGATCGTCATGACGATCGTGTAGTCCTTGGTGTACGTCGCGAACCACGAGGTGGTCTGCTTGCCGTAGACCTCGGCCGTACCCGTCTTGGCGTGCATCGGGATCTTGTCCTGCGGCCAGCCACCGAACCGCCAGGCCGCCGAACCGCGGGTGACGACTCCCTCCAGGGCACCGTCTATGTCGTTCAGCGTCGACTTCGAGATCGGCAGCTTGCCGTGCGCCTCGGGCTTGATCTCCTGGACGGTCCTGCCGTCGGCGCTGACGATCGCCTTGCCGACGGTCGGGTCGTACAGGGTGCCGCCGTTGGAGATCGCCGCGTAGATCGTCGCCATCTGGATCGGGGTGACGAGGATGTCGCCCTGGCCGATCGAGTAGTTGACGGAGTCACCGGCGCGCATCAGGTTGCCTTCGAGGCAGTTCTCGTACGCGATCTGCTCGGCGTACGTGCCGCCCTTCTTGCCGTACTTGCACCAGGAAGCCTTGTTGACCTTCCAGTAGTCCTGCTTCCACTTGCGGTCCGGGACGCGGCCGGGAACCTCGTTCGGCAGGTCGATGCCGGTCACGGCGCCGAGACCGTACTGGTGGGCCATGGTGTAGAACCAGTTCTTCGCGTTCTTCTTCGGCTTCAGGCCGCCGTCCTTCGCCCACTCCTCGTGGGCGAGCCGGTAGAAGACGGTGTCGCAGGAGACCTCGATGGCGCGGCCGAGGTTGATCGGGCCGTACCCCTTGGACTCGTAGTTCTTGAAGACCTGGCCGCCGATCGAGTACGAACTGGAGCAGTCGTAGCGCCCGTCGAAGGAGTAGCCCGCGTTGACGGCGGCCGACGTGGAGATGACCTTGAAGATCGAGCCGGGGGCCGCCTGGCCCTGGATCGCCCGGTTGAGCAGCGGGTAGTTGGAGTTCTTCCCGGTCAGCTTGGCGTAGTCCTTGGCGGAGATGCCGCCGACCCAGGCGTTCGGGTCGTACGTCGGGTTGGACGCCATCGCGACGACCCGGCCCGTCCTGGACTCCATGACGACGACCGCGCCCGCGTCGGCCTTGTAGTTCTCGCTGGTGTTGTCGTCGTACTCCTTGCGGGCTTCCTTCATCGCGAAGTTCAGCTCGTACTCGGCGACCCGCTGGACGCGGGCGTCGATGCTGGTGACGAGGTTGGAGCCGGACTGGGCGGGGTCCGCCTCGGCGGTGCCGATGACGCGGCCGAGGTTGTCGACCTCGTAGCGGGTGACGCCGGCCTTGCCGCGCAGTTCCTTGTCGTACTCGCGCTCAAGGCCGGACCGGCCGACCTGGTCGGAGCGGAGGTAGGGCGAGTCGGTGTCCTGGGCCTTGGTGATCTCCTCGTCGGTGACCGGGGAGAGGTAGCCGAGGACCTGGGCGGTGTTGGACCCGCCGGGGCTCGCGTAGCGGCGTACGGCCTCGGGCTCGGCGGTGATGCCGGGGAAGTCCTCGGAGCGCTCGCGGATCTGGAGTGCCTGGCGGGCGGTGGCCTCGTCGGTGATGGGGATCGGCTGGTACGGCGAGCCGTTCCAGCAGGGCTGCGGCGTCTTGGAGTCGCACAGCCGGACCTTGTCCTTGACGTCCTTGGGCTTCATGCCCAGGACACCGGCGAGCTTGGTGAGGACGGCGTCACCGTCGTCCTTCATCTTCAGCAGCTCGGTGCGGGAGGCGGAGACGACGAGGCGGGTCTCGTTGTCCGCGATCGGCACCCCGCGCGCGTCGAGGATCGACCCGCGTACGGCGGGCTGCACGACCTGCTGCACATGGTTGCCGGACGCCTCCTTGGCGTAGGCGTCGCCCTCCCGGATCTGGAGGTACCACAGACGGCCCCCGAGGGTGCCGAGGAGGGAGAGGACAAGGATCTGGATGACGACGAGCCGGATCTGGACGCGTGGCGTCCTGCCGGTCTCGGGAATGTTGGTCACTGGTGCTGCCTCCGCCTCTCAGTGCGCGTGCGGGACACGGACGTACGAGGCATACGAGTACACGGTCGAGCTGTGAGCGTCGGTTTCGGGGGTCTTCGATCGGCGGGCGGTCACAGGCGCTTGACCCCCTTGATGCGGCCGGCGCGGGCCGCCTTGGACCGGGTCGCCCTCATCTTCAGGCCGCCGCGCTGGCTGCCGATGCGCAGGCCGGTGCCGGAGGAGAGCCAGCCCGAGGAGATGTCGGCCTTCTTGGCCGAGGAGTTGGCCTCGGCGAGCGGGTCGTTCTCCGCTCTGCGCGCCAGGAACATGATGCCGGGGACCACGAAGGGCGCGAGCAGCAGGTCGTACAGCGCGGCCGTGAACAGCAGGCTGCCGAGGCCCACGTTGCGGGCGGCGGTGTCGCCGACGAGGGCGCCGACACCGGCGTACAGCAGGGTCGTGCCGACGGCTGCGGCGACCACGACGGCCATCGGGCCGGTGGCCGACTTGAGCTGGCCGTTCTCGGGCTTCACAAGGCCCGCCAGATAGCCGATGAGGCACAGCACGAGGGCGTAGCGGCCGGCCGCGTGGTCGGCGGGCGGAGCGAGGTCGGCGAGGAGTCCGGCGCCGAAACCGACGAGGGCGCCGCCGACATGGCCGTACACCAGGGCGAGGCCGAGGACGGTCAGCAGCAGCAGGTCGGGGACGGCACCCGGGAGGTGCAGGCGGGCGAGGACGCTCACCTGGACCACCATGGCCACCACCACCAGGGTGGTGGAGAGGAGCATCCGGTTGAAACGCATGGGGAGTTCAGCTCCTACTGCTCTTGCTGGAACTGGCCGTCGGCCGCCTGCGCGGACGGTGTCACCGTGACGGTGACCGTCGGCGTGGGGGTCGGTCTGGGCTTGGCCGGGAGGACGGTGTCGCGCGGGTCGGTGCGCGGGGCCTCGACGACGACACCGACGATGTCGAGTTTGGTGAAGCCGACGAACGGCGTGACGTAGATCGTGCGGGTCAGGTCGCCGCCCGACGGATCGACACGGGACACGACACCGACGGGTACGCCGGGCACGAACGGCTTGTCGGCCTGCGAGCCGAAGGTGACCAGCCGGTCGCCCTTCTGCACCTTGGCCTTGCCGTTGAGGAGCTGGACGCGCAGCGGCCGGTCACCCTGCCCGGAGGCGAAGCCCAGTTCGTCGCTGCCCTCCATCCGCGTACCGACGGTGAAGTCGGGGTCGTTGGCGAGCAGCACGGTCGAGGTGCCGGGGCCGACGGTGGTGACGCGGCCGACGAGTCCGTCGCCGTTCAGGACGGTCATGTCGCGCTTGATGCCGTCGTTCGCGCCGATGTCGATGGTGACCGTCCAGGAGAAGCCCTGGGCCGCTCCTATGGCGATGATCTCGGCGCCCTTGATGCCGTACTGCCCGGCGCCGGCCGACTTGAGCATCTTGTCGAGCTGGCTGAGGCGGCTGCGGTTGCGGTCGTCGCTGCCGAGACGGGCCTTGAGCGCCGCGTTCTCCTTCTCCAGCATGGCGAGCCGGTCGTGCCGCTCACCGGAGTCGCGGACGGCGGAGACGGCGTCACCGACCGGGTCGACCACGGTGGCCACCCCGTCCTCGACCGGGCCGAAGACGGCGGCCGCGGCCTGCCGGGCACCGTCGACCGGAGAGTCCTCCCCGCCGCGGATGTCCACCGTGATCAGCGCGAACGCGATGGCGATCAGCAGCACCAGGAGCAGCCGGCTCTCTCGTGTGTCCCTCACGTGCGGCGGCCGTGCCTTCCTCAATAGAGTTTTTGGGGCAGAAGAGTTGTTCGGGGGAGCTTATGCCTCTATACCAACGATCCGCCGTACGAGAGGAGATCATCTCGTACGGCGGAATCGGAGAGTCACGTCATCTGCGCGGCTGGGCGTCCAGCACCTGCTGGAGCGCCTCGAACTCCTCCACGCACTTGCCGGAGCCGAGCGCCACGCTGTCCAGCGGGTCCTCGGCGATGTGGATGGGCATGCCGGTCTCACGGCGCAGCCGTTCGTCGAGCCCGCGGAGCAGGGCCCCGCCACCGGTCAGAACGATTCCGCGGTCCATGATGTCGCCGGACAGCTCGGGCGGGCACTTGTCGAGGGTGGTCTTCACGGCGTCGACGATCGCGTTGACCGGTTCTTCGATGGCCTTGCGCACTTCGGCCGCGGAGATCACGACGGTCTTGGGCAGACCGGAGACGAGGTCCCGGCCGCGGATTTCGGTGTGTTCGTCGTTGTCGAGGTCGTACGCCGAACCGATCGTGATCTTGATCTGTTCGGCAGTCCGCTCACCCAGCAGAAGGGAGTACTCCTTCTTGATGTGCTGGATGATCGAGCTGTCCAGTTCGTCACCCGCGACGCGGATGGACTGGGCGGTGACGATGCCGCCGAGGGAGATGACCGCGACCTCCGTGGTGCCGCCGCCGATGTCCACCACCATGTTGCCCGTCGCCTCGTGGACCGGCAGGCCGGAGCCGATGGCCGCGGCCATGGGCTCCTCGATGATGTGCACCTGGCGCGCGCCGGCCTGGGACGAGGCCTCGATGACGGCGCGGCGCTCGACGCCCGTGATGCCCGAGGGCACACAGACGACGACACGGGGACGGGCGAGATACCGCCGCTTGTGAATCTTCAGGATGAAGTAGCGGAGCATCCGCTCGGTGATCTCGAAGTCGGCGATGACGCCGTCCTTGAGCGGGCGCACGGCAACGATGTTGCCGGGCGTCCGGCCGATCATCTTCTTCGCTTCCGATCCGACCGCGAGGATGCCACCGGTGTTGGTGTTGATCGCGACGACGGACGGCTCGTTGAGTACGATCCCGCGACCCCTGACGTACACCAGCGTGTTGGCGGTCCCGAGGTCGACAGCCATGTCACGGCCGATGAACGACATTGAGTTCCCCATCAGGATTCGTCTGGCCTTCCCAAGTGAAGCGTGTGATGGCTCTGGTTCGGGACGGCGAAGTGGGTGCGGTGGCGTGGAGGCTTACATCGTAGTCTCGCCTGCACGAACACCGCGCGAGGGTCTTCGCCATTGTCAGCATGCGCTGTGCCGTCTCGCTTCTGGAGACGAGCGTTCGGGGGTAGGCGTTCCCCCGATCGGCACGCATATGCCGCAGGACGGCCGGTTTTCGACGGCCGTCCCAGGCCAGGCATCCGAGTGGCGTGACGGTTCCTCAGGAACGGCGCGAACAGAAACTGCGCAAGAAGTTCACCGGGCGTACGCCGGTGCGCGGGACGGGTCAGGCGCGGCCGGGGAAGAAGATCTTCAGCTCGCGCTCCGCGGACTCCTCGGAGTCGGAGGCGTGGATGAGGTTCTCGCGGACGATCACACCGAAGTCGCCGCGGATGGAACCGGGGGCGGCGGCGATGGGGTCGGTGGGACCGGCGAGCGAGCGCACACCCTCGATGACCCGCTCGCCCTCGACGACGAGCGCGACGACGGGTCCGGAGGCCATGAACTCGACGAGGGGCTCGTAGAAGGCCTTGCCCTTGTGCTCGCCGTAGTGCTGCTCCAGCGTCTCCTGGTCCAGCGTGCGCAGCTCCAGCGCGGTGATCTGCCAGCCGGCCTTGCGCTCGATCCGGCCGATGATCTCGCCGGTCAGGCCGCGACGGACGGCGTCGGGCTTGAGGAGGACGAGGGTGCGCTGAGTCACGAGGGTGGCTCCATTCGGGTCACGTGTGTGCGGTTGTCAGAGGCTACAGGGCTGGTCCGAGCGGGTGTCACGCAGCGTCAGGACTGGCGCCCTGTGCCTGCGCCGCGAAGTGGGCCTTCGCCTCGTCGATCTTCCGCCCGTAGTGCACGGACGCCCACCACAGGGCGGCGAACATCGCGCCCATGAAGAACATGGACGGGACGACGAAGCCGGACGCGATGAGCCCGATCTGCAGCGCCCAGCCGAGCTGCACCCCGCCGGGACGGGTCACCGCACCGCAGAGCAGCAAGCACAGCAGCATGGCGATACCGCTGACCGTCCACACGATCGACATGGACAGGTCGGGGTCTTTCATGGCGACGAGACTGGCGAAGCCGATCAGGAAAACCTCGCCGAACAGGGTCGAAGCACAGAGCGTACGCACGGAAATCAGCCCCTCCCCAGGAGCAGTCGGGCCTCGCCGACGGTGATGACGGAGCCGGTGACGAGCACACCGGCGCCCGAGTACTCCCCGTCCTCCTCGGCGAGGGTGATGGCGGCCTCCAGGGCGTCGTCGAGGCGCGGCTCGACCTGGACCCGGTCGTCGCCGAAGACCTCGACGGCGACGGCGGCCAGTTCGTCGGCGTCCATCGCGCGATGGCTGGAGTTCTGTGTGATCACGACCTCGGCGAAGATCGGCTCGAAGGCCTCCAGGAGACCCCTCGCGTCCTTGTCGCCGCTGGCCCCGACCACACCGATGAGCCGGCTGAAGTCGAAGGCCTCGCCGACCGCCCCGGCCGTGGCCCGTGCGCCCGCCGGATTGTGCGCGGCGTCGAGCACGACGGTCGGAGAGCGGCGTACGATCTCCAGCCGTCCCGGGGACGTCACCGCGGCGAACGCCTTGCGCACGGTGCCGACGTCGAGGGGCTCGGGCCGCTGGGTGCCGACCCCGAAGAACGCCTCGACCGCGGCGAGGGCGACGGCGGCGTTGTGGGCCATGTAGCCGCCGTGCAGCGGCAGGAAGATCTCCTCGTACTCCCCGCCGAGCCCGCGCAGCGTCAGCATCTGCCCGCCGACGGCGACCTGTCGGCTCACGACCCCGAACTCCAGCCCTTCCCTGGCCACCGTGGCATCCACCTCGACGGCCTTCTTCAGCAGCACCTGGGCCGCGTCGACGGGCTGCTGGGCGAGGATGACGGTCGCGTCCTGCTTGATGACGCCGCCCTTCTCGACGGCGATCTCACCGGGTGTCCCGCCGAGCCGGTCGGTGTGGTCGAGGTCGATGGGCGTCACGACGGCCACGTCGGCGTCGATGACGTTGGTCGCGTCCCAGCTGCCCCCCATCCCGACCTCGACGACGGCCACATCGACGGGAGCGTCGGCGAAGGCTGCGTACGCCATGCCGGTCAGCACCTCGAAGAAGGAGAGCCGGAACTCCTGCTGGGCGTCGATCATCTCCACGTACGCCTTGATGTCGTCGTACGTCTCGACGAACCGCTCGGCGGGGATGGGCGCCCCGTCGAGACTGATCCGCTCGGTGATCGACTGGACGTGCGGGGAGGTGTACCGGCCGGTGCGCAGGTCGAAGGCTCCGAGGAGGGCCTCGATCATCCGGGCGGTGGAGGTCTTGCCGTTGGTGCCGGTGATGTGGATCGAGGGGTACGCGCGCTGCGGTTCCCCCAGCACGTCCATCAGCGCGGCGATACGGCTGACGGACGGCTCCAGTTTGGTCTCGCCCCAGCGTGTGGCGAGATCCGCCTCGACCGCGCGCAGGGCCCGGTCGGTCTCGGGGTCACGGGGTCGGGTCGGCACATCTGCGCTCGGGGCTCCGCCCTGGGTGCGCAGGGTGCGGCTTCCGGCCTCGATCACCGCGAGGTCCGGGTCACGGTCGGTCTCGGCGTCGATGATCTCGTCGAAGGGGTCGGTGTCGCTCACGGGGTCAGTCTACGGAGGGGGACCGACAGGGTGCCTACGGAGTGGGGTGGTGGGGCTTGTGGGGCGGGTGCGGGCCGGTGGGGGCTTGTCGCGCAGTTCCCCGCGCCCCTGTAGGGCGCGAACAGGCCCCCGGGGATCAGAGACCCCGGGGGCCTGCGCACCGTACCGGCTCCTACGCCTGCGGCAGGCCCTCCAGCTGCGCCTGGATACGGGCGATGTCCTCGTCCGCCTTGGTGAGCCGGCCCCGGATCTTGTCGACCACGTTGTCCGGCGCCTTCGCCAGGAACGCCTCGTTGCCGAGCTTGCCCGTCGCCTGGGCCTTCTCCTTCTCGGCGGCGGCGAGGTCCTTCGCGAGGCGCTTGCGCTCGGCGGCGACGTCGATGGTGCCGGAGAGGTCGAGGGCGACCGTGGCTCCGGCGACCGGGAGGGTCGCGGTGGCGCTGAAGCCGTCCTCCTCCGGCTGGAGGCGCAGCAGCTGGCGGATGGCCGCCTCGTGCGCGGCGAGCGCGGTGCCGTCGAGGGTGAGGCGGGCGGGGACCTTCTGGCCGTCCTGCAGGCCCTGCTCCTTGCGGAAGCGGCGGACCTCGGTGACGACGGCCTGGACGGTGGCGATCTCGGCCTCGGCGGCCTCGTCGCGGAAGCCGCTGTCCTTCGGCCACTCGGCGATGACAAGGGACTCACGGCCGGTCAGCGTGGTCCACAGCGTCTCGGTGACGAAGGGGACGACCGGGTGGAGCAGCCGCAGCATGACGTCGATGACCTCGCCGAGGACCCGGCCGGAGACCTTTGCCTGCTCTCCGCCCGCGAAGAAGGTCGTCTTCGACAGCTCCACGTACCAGTCGAAGACCTCGTCCCACGCGAAGTGGTAGAGGGCATCGCTGAGCTTCGCGAACTGGAAGTCGTCGTAGTAGGCGTCGACCTGCGCGACCGTCTTGTTCAGGCGGGAGAGGATCCAGCGGTCGGTCGCGGTCAGCTGCTCGGCGGCCGGGAGCTCGCCCTCGATGGTGGCACCGTTCATCAGCGCGAAGCGCGTGGCGTTCCAGATCTTGTTGGCGAACTTGCTGGACGCCTGGACCCAGTCCTCGCCGATCGGGACGTCGGTACCGGGGTTGGCGCCCTTGGCCAGGGTGAAGCGGACGGCGTCGGAGCCGTACTTGTCCATCCAGTCCAGCGGGTCGACGACGTTGCCGAAGGACTTCGACATCTTCTTGCCGCGCTCGTCGCGGACCAGACCGGTCAGCGCGATGGTCCTGAACGGGGCCTCACCGTCCATGGCGTACAGGCCGAACATCATCATCCGGGCGACCCAGAAGAAGATGATGTCGTGGCCGGTCAGCAGGACGTCCGTCGAGTAGAACTTCTCCAGGTCCGGGGTCTGTTCCGGCCAGCCGAGGGTGGAGAAGGGCCACAGACCGGAGGAGAACCAGGTGTCGAGGACGTCGGTGTCCTGGGTCCAGCCCTCGCCGGTCGGCGTCTCGTCGTCGGGGCCGACGCAGACGACCTCGCCGTCCGGGCCGTACCAGACCGGGATGCGGTGGCCCCACCACAACTGGCGCGAGATGCACCAGTCGTTGAGGTTGTCGACCCAGTCGAAGTAGCGCTTGGACATCTCCTCGGGGTGGATCGAGACCCGGCCGTCGCGGACCGCGTCACCGGCGGCCTTGGCGAGCGTCTCGACCTTGACCCACCACTGGAGTGACAGGCGCGGCTCGACGGTGGTGGAGCAGCGCGAGCAGTGCCCGACGGAGTGCGTGTACGGGCGCTTCTCGGCGACGATCCGGCCCTGTCCGCGCAGGGCGCCGACGACGGCGGAGCGGGCCTCGAAGCGGTCCAGGCCGAGGAAGGGGCCGTGGACGGTGATGACACCGTGCTCGTCCATGATCGTCATGTTGGGCAGATTGTGGCGCTGCCCGATGGCGAAGTCGTTCGGGTCGTGGGCCGGGGTCACCTTGACGGCACCGGTGCCGAACTCCGGGTCGACATGCGTGTCGGCGACGACCGGGATGGAACGGTCCGTCAGCGGCAGCTTGATCTGCTTGCCGACGAGGTGCTTGTAGCGCTCGTCGTCGGGGTGGACGGCGACGGCGGTGTCACCGAGCATCGTCTCGGCGCGGGTGGTGGCGACGACCAGGCTGTCCTCGCCCTCGCCGTACCTGATCGAAACGAGCTCGCCCGCGTCGTCCTGGTACTCCACCTCGATGTCCGAGATGGCCGTCAGACAGCGCGGGCACCAGTTGATGATGCGCTCGGCACGGTAGATGAGGCCGTCGTCGAAGAGCCTCTTGAAGATGGTCTGGACGGCCTTGGACAGCCCCTCGTCCATCGTGAACCGCTCGCGGCTCCAGTCGACGCCGTCGCCGAGGCGCCGCATCTGGCCCAGGATCCTGCCGCCGTACTCCTCCTTCCACTGCCACACCCGCTCGACGAACTCCTCGCGCCCCAGGTCGTGCCGCGACTTGCCCTCCTCGGCAAGCTGCTGCTCGACCTTGTTCTGGGTGGCGATGCCCGCGTGGTCCATGCCGGGGAGCCACAGCGACTCGTAGCCCTGCATGCGCTTGCGGCGGGTGAGGGCGTCCATGAGCGTGTGCTGGAAGGCGTGGCCCAGGTGGAGGGAGCCCGTGACGTTCGGCGGCGGGATGACGATGGTGTACGGAGGCTTCTCGCTCTTCGCGTCGGCGGCGAAGTAACCCCGTTCCACCCAGCGCTCGTACAGCTTCCCCTCCACCTCGGCCGGCGCGTACTGGGTCGGCAGTTCGGTGATGGGCGCTGTTGGCTGCTGCTGAGCGTTCTCGGTCACCCGGTCAGTTTAGAGGCGTCACCACCGTGTCCCGAAACGCGTTTCTTTCGTAACGGTGGGACACCCGGGGCAACTCGGGCTCCTGGCCTGCGCCAGGATGTCAGGAACACATAAGCATCTGGAGGGGAACCCAGAGATGAGCCACAACCAGCCGGGACCGTACGGCCAACCGCCGCAGCAGCCCGGACCGTACGGGCAGCCGACCCAGCCGGGCCCGTACGGTCAGCCGCCGCAGGCACCCCAGGCCCCTCAGGCAGCTCCGCAGCCCGGCTACGGCTACCCCCAGCAGGCTCCTCCCCCGCAGCCCGGCTACGGCTACCCGCAGCAGGCCCCGCAGGGTGCCCCCAACCCTTACGGTCAGCAGCCGCCGTACGGCCAGGCCCCCTACGGGGTTCCGCAGCCGCCGGCGCCGGGTGGGGACAAGAAGACGGCGGGGATCGTCGTCGGGGCGGTCGCGGTCGTGGCCGCCATCGCCGTGGGGGCGTGGTTCGTGTTCGGCAGCGGGGACAGCTCGGGCGGCGGTTCCGGCATCGCCGACGACGGCGCGCACAAGCTGACGACGCCGGCGACCGTGATCGACGGCACGTACAAGAGCAGCGGCGGCGACTCGGCGGACGAGATGACCGACGCGGAGATCAAGGAAGCCGAGGCGTGGGGTGTGCAGAACCCCAAGAACGTCAGCGCGGGCTACACCTCGGGGTCGGGACTCACCGCCAAGAACCTCATGTTCTCCGGTGTGTACGGCACGATCGACGACCCGGAGAGTGTCGTCGACGCCATGTTCGCCAAGATGAGGACCGAGTCGGAGAAGGACACCTCCTTCGCCGGCGAACTCGTCGGCAGCCCGCAGGCCTTCACACCCTCGGGCTTCGTCAACGGCGTCATGAAGTGCCAGCACATCGAGAGCACCGAATCCGGCAAGACGACGCGGATGCCGGTCTGCATCTGGGGTGACCACAGCACCCTCAGCTATGTGATCTCGTACGACCTCGCCTCCCTGACCACGGGCGGAAGCACCTCGCTGGAGAACGCGTCCGCGCTCGCGGCCAAGCTGCGCGCCGATGTGCGCGTCAAGGCCTGACGGACATTCGTCAGGGTCTTGGGCACCTCAACTGCGGAGGGGCCCCGGTCGGCTGACCGGGGCCCCTCCGCAGTTGCCTCAATTCCCTTGTCCTGCCCTGCCGTTATGCCGTCTTCTGCTCGCCCGGGCCACGCCCGCGGGCCTCCCTCGGGATCAGGGTCGGGTTCACGTTCGACAGGACGACGTCCGCCGTGATGACGACGCGGGCCACGTCCTTGCGGGACGGAACCTCGTACATCACCGCCTGGAGGACCTCCTCCATGATGGCGCGCAGGCCTCGCGCGCCGGTCTGGCGCAGGATCGCCTGGTCGGCGATGGCCTCCAGCGCCTCGCGCTCGAAGTCCAGCTCCACGCCGTCGAGTTCGAAGAGGCGCTGGTACTGCTTGACGAGGGCGTTGCGCGGCTCCACCAGGATCTGCAGGAGCGCCTTGCGGTCCAGGTTGTGGACCGAGGTGATCACGGGGAGGCGGCCGATGAACTCCGGGATCATCCCGAACTTCACCAGGTCCTCGGGCATGACCGCCTCGAACTGGTCCTTGTTCTCCATCTCACGCTTGGAGCGGATCGTCGCGCCGAAGCCGATGCCCTTGGCGCCCGCCCTCGACTCGATGAGCTTCTCCAGGCCCGCGAAGGCACCGCCCACGATGAACAGGACGTTCGTCGTGTCGATCTGGATGAACTCCTGGTGCGGGTGCTTGCGTCCGCCCTGCGGCGGGACGGAGGCCGTCGTGCCTTCGAGGATCTTCAGCAGTGCCTGCTGGACACCCTCACCGGACACGTCACGCGTGATCGACGGGTTCTCGCTCTTCCGCGCGACCTTGTCGATCTCGTCGATGTAGATGATTCCGGTTTCGGCCTTCTTGACGTCGTAGTCCGCCGCCTGGATCAGCTTCAGCAGGATGTTCTCGACGTCCTCGCCGACATACCCCGCCTCCGTCAGCGCCGTCGCGTCGGCGATGGCGAACGGGACGTTCAGCATGCGCGCCAGTGTCTGCGCGAGGAGGGTCTTGCCGGAGCCCGTGGGCCCCAGCAGGAGGATGTTCGACTTCGCCAACTCGATGGCGTCGTCACGGCTTTGACCGCCGCCGTTCTCACCGGCCTGGACCCGCTTGTAGTGGTTGTACACCGCGACGGACAGGGCCTTCTTGGCCGACTCCTGACCGACCACGTACCCCTCGAGGAACTCGTAGATCTCACGAGGCTTGGGGAGTTCCTCCCACCTGACCTCGCTCGTCTCCGCGAGCTCTTCCTCGATGATCTCGTTGCAGAGATCGATGCACTCGTCGCAGATGTATACACCGGGGCCTGCGATGAGCTTCTTGACCTGCTTCTGGCTCTTGCCACAGAACGAGCACTTGAGCAGATCGCCGCCGTCACCGATGCGTGCCACGGTGTGCTTCCCCTTCGCCTGGGAGACGCCTAGGTCCAGCGGCTCCTGGTGCTGCCTTATGTCCGACGGTACCTTGCCGGGCCCCCCGTTCGGGCCCCCCTTGGCGCGGTTCACTTTGACGTGCTCCGAGTCAAACCGTGCCAAGGGGCGGCAGACGCTACAGCTTCTGCGTCCACCAGTACGTCAGCGGACGCTGGCGTTGTTCATCTTCCGGGTGGAGATGATCTGGTCGATCAGGCCGTAGGACAGTGCGTCCTCGGCCGTGAGGATCTTGTCGCGCTCGATGTCCTCGCGGATCTTCTCGATCGGCGTGGTGGAGTGCCTGGCCAGCATGTCCTCCAGCTGGGCACGCATCCGGAGGATCTCGTTGGCCGCGATCTCCAGGTCGGAGACCTGCCCGCGGCCGGTCTCGCTGTACGGCTGGTGGATCAGCACGCGCGCGTTGGGCAGCGCCATGCGCTTGCCCGGCGTACCGGCCGCGAGGAGGATCGCGGCGGCGGAGGCCGCCTGGCCCATGCAGACCGTCTGGACATCCGGCTTCACGAACTGCATCGTGTCGTAAATGGCCGTGAGGGCCGTGAACGAGCCACCGGGGCTGTTGATGTAGACCGAGATGTCCCGGTCGGGGTCCATCGACTCCAGGCACAGCAGCTGTGCCATGACGTCGTTGGCGGAGGCGTCGTCGATCTGCACGCCGAGGAAGATCACGCGCTCCTCGAAGAGCTTCGCGTACGGGTCGTACTCACGCACACCCTGCGAGGTGCGCTCGACGAAGCGCGGGATGACGTAGCGGGATTCGGCGCTGGGGCCGGTGTACTCCGCCTGGGCGGCCTGGGCGGCCCTCGTGCGGTCGTAGAGGCCGCTGCCGGGGAAGTCGTTCACGGTGTCTCCTGAAAGGGGCTTAGGCGGGGGCTGGAGGGCGTTGGGGGCGCTTACGCCCCTGTGCCGCCGCCGCCCGGGATGCCTGCGGCCGTGGCGATGACGTCGTCGATGAGGCCGTACGCCTTGGCCTCCTCGGGGTCGAACCAGCGGTCGCGGTCCGAGTCCCGGGTGACCTGCTCGACGGTCTGGCCCGTGTGCTGCGCCGTGAGCTCGGCCATGCGCTTCTTGGTGTGCAGCAGCCGCTCGGCGTGGATCTTGATGTCCGACGCCGAACCGGCGAGGCCCGCGGAGGGCTGGTGGATCAGGATCTCGGCGTTCGGCAGGGCGAAGCGCTTGCCGGGCGTACCCGCGCTGAGGAGGAACTGGCCCATGGAGGCGGCGAGACCCATGGCGATGGTCATCACGTCGTTCTTGATGAACTGCATGGTGTCGTAGATCGCCATGCCGGCTGTGATCGAGCCGCCCGGGCTGTTGATGTAGAGGTTGATGTCCTTGTCCGGGTCAGCGGCGGCGAGGAGCAGCAGCTGCGCGGTGATCTTGTTCGCGATGTCGTCGTCGACCGGCTGGCCGAGGAAGATGATCCGCTCGTTGAGCAGCCGGTTGTAGACCTGGTCGCCGAGGCCACCGCCGATGGAAGGCTCGCCGGCGGCGGAAGGCATCAGATTCGTCACGTCGTATCCACCTGCTCGTATTACGACGGCGCCGGGCCGTCTCACGTGTTCTGCCGGGGCGTGGGGCCGTCCGGCCGTTGTCCGGGGACTCCCCTGCCCTCGTACTCATGGACCCTAACGCGCGGGTCCCTCCGGGGAATCCCGGGAATGGAACTGTTCGCTGTGAGCGCATGTGCTCCGCCGGGTTGAGCGGGGTTTTGCGGCGAGGGTCGGCTGTGTCGGGGCCGGGGTTCGGGCGAGCGTCGCGGGCCCCCTGATGTTCGCCGTAGCTCCGCCGGCGGTGGGGCCGTGCGGGCTCGTGGGGGACCGTTCGCGCAGTTCCCCGCGCCCCTGCAGAGCGCGAACAGGCCCCCGGGGACAAAGTCCCCGGGGGCCTGTTCTACGTGCGTTTCAGAGGTGCCGTGGCTTTCAGGCCTCGGGCTTCTCCTCCGCGGCCTCGGCCGGGGCGTCCTCGGTGGCGGCCTCGGCCGTCTCCGTGGTCTCGTCCTCTTCCTCGTCGTCGAGGTCGATGATCTCGCCGTTGGTGTCCTTGACCGTGGCGGCCTCGACCACCACCGCGAGGGCCTTGCCGCGGGCGACCTCGCCGACCAGCATCGGGACCTGGCCGCCCTCGACGACCGCCTGGGCGAACTGGTCGGGGGACATGCCGGAGGAGGCCGCGCGCCGCATGAGGTGCTCGGTAAGCTCCTCCTGGTTGACGTTCAGCTTCTCCTTGTTGACCAGCTCGTCGAGGACGAACTGGGTCTTGATGCCCTTGACCGCGGCTTCCTTGGTCTCGGTGTCGAACTCCTCGGCCGTCTTGCCCTGGATCTCGAGGTACTTCTCGAGGTCGAGGCCCATCTGGCCGAGCTGGTGGTGCTCCAGGTTGTGCTTGCGGGTGTTGATCTCGTCCTCGAGGAGCTTCTCGGGGACGGGCACCTCGACGAGCTCCAGCAGCTTCTCCAGGACGCGCTCCTGGGCCTGCGTGGCCTGGTCGTACTGCTTCATGTTCTCGAGGCGCTTGCGGCTGTCCGCGCGCAGCTCCTCCAGGGTGTCGAACTCGGAGGCGAGCTGGGCGAACTCGTCGTCCAGGGCCGGGAGTTCACGGGCGGCCACCTGGGTGACCTTGACGGTGACCTCGGCCTCCTTGCCGGCCGCCGAGCCACCCTTGAGCTCGGAGGTGAAGGTGGCCTCGCCACCGGCCTCCACGCCCTTGACGGCGTCGTCGACGCCTTCCAGCAGCTCGCCGGAGCCGATGGTGTAGGAGACGCCGCTCGCGACGCCGTCCTCCAGCACCTCGCCGTCGACCTTGGCCTCCA
Source organism: Streptomyces sp. ADMS (assembly GCF_033441795.1). Classification (NCBI taxonomy): domain Bacteria; kingdom Bacillati; phylum Actinomycetota; class Actinomycetes; order Kitasatosporales; family Streptomycetaceae; genus Streptomyces; species Streptomyces sp. ADMS. The sequence continues at coordinate 18,942 of NZ_JAVFVX010000018.1, forward strand.
GGTCCAGCGTCACGACGTCGCCGTCCTCGGCGGCACGCTCGACCGGGGAGGTGGAGGCGAAGCGCTCACGGAGCTGCTCGACCGACTTGTCGATGTCCTCCTCGGTGACCTCGATCGCGTCGACCTCGACCTCGATGCCGGAGTAGTCCGGGATCTCGATCGCCGGACGGACGTCGACCTCGGCGGTGAAGTTCAGCGTGTCGCCGTCCTTCAGCTCCGTGATGTCGACCTCGGGCTGGCCCAGGACGTTGAGCTCGGCCTCGGTGACCGCCTCGGTGTAGAACTTCGGAAGCGCGTCGTTGACCGCCTCCTCCAGGACCGCACCGCGGCCGAACCGCTGGTCGATGACGCGCGCCGGGACCTTGCCCTTCCGGAAGCCCTTCACCGTGACCTGCTGGTTGATCTTCTTGTACGCCGCGTCGAGGCTGTCCTTGAGCTCCTCGAAGGGCACCTCGATGCTGAGCCGAACCCGGGTCGGGTTCAGGGTCTCCACGGCGCTCTTCACGGTTCGGTCTCCTTGGGGGCTGACTTCTCTGGGTTCTGCTGAGGGTTCTGCCGATCGTCCTCTGCCGGACGCGGCGGAGTCTTCAGCGGATTCGCGGCCCTTGAGGGACGTAACAACGCAGACACACGGGCGCGCAGCTTGCATAGTAGCCGCAGGCGGTACTCGCCCCAAAAGGTGATCTCGCCGGTGGTCCGGCAGGTGGTCGGGGTGGCGGGATTTGAACCCACGGCCTTCCGCTCCCAAAGCGGACGCGCTACCAAGCTGCGCCACACCCCGTCTGGTGCGACACGTAGGGTACATGCCCGCAGGCCATGGGGTTGCCGCATTTCAAGACTGGAGAACCGGGTGTGCGTCGAGGGGCCCCGAACCGCTACGATGCCTTCAGTGCCGCGGTCATCTGACCTGCGGCGCACACGTGCGGGCGTAGCTCAATGGTAGAGCCCTAGTCTTCCAAACTAGCTACGCGGGTTCGATTCCCGTCGCCCGCTCTCTCTCACCGTCGGCCCGGTTCCTCGGAACCGGGCCGGTCGCGTTTTCTCCACGGCGGTCGGACATGGCGGTCGTGACGCGGTCAGAACTGGATCTCGTTGAGCGTGTCGGCTATCGAGTTCAGGAAGCGCTGGATGTCGTCGGCCATGCCGGTCGAGGCGAGGAAGAAGCCGAAGAGGATGGCGACGACCGCCGGGCCCGCCTTGATCGTGCCCCCGCGAATCAGCACCACCAGGATGATTCCCAACATCAGCACCACTGACAACGAAATGGCCACACTGATCACACCCTATGGTCGGTCCGCTCTACCGGCCCAGGGATGCGTTCCCTCGCACCCCCGCCAGATCCATCGTGCCACCAACCAGGCCGCCGTATGCGGCCGGTGACGCATCATCGGCCCCACCGGATCGATTTATCGGCACAGATAAACGCAGGGCGCAGAAATGTGTTCTTTATAGGTTCTTAGGCTGACATTCACCTCACTACAGACCGAGAAGCGCGCGCATTCTGGCGTACTTCCCGGTCAGGCGGACGCGGGTCGGGTCGCCCAGTGCCGCCAGGCGGGCCGGGTCCCCGTTGTGCGCCAGGTCCGCCTCCTTGACCAGGAGCGCGCCCGGGGTTTCGAGGATGCGCCGGGCGTAGGCCTCAGGGGTCTCCCCCGCGCGCTTGGTGACGGCCAGCACGATGTCCTTCGTGCGGCGGGACAGCGCGGCCCCCTCCAGCCACGGGCCGGGCAGTACGTCGTCCTCCACGGCGTCGTGCAACCAGGCCGCCGCGATCTGCTCGTCGTCGCCTCCGCGCGCACGTACGCCCTCCGCGACGGCCTGGAGGTGCTCCGCGTAGGGGCGGCCCGCCTTGTCCGTCTGCGCTGCGTGTGCGGCTCGGGCCGTGGCCTCTACTTCGGCCAGGGTCAGGGGTGTTGGGGGTGCGGGGGGCGGCACTGGGGGGTGCGCAGGGTTTTTCGTCATCCGGTCAGTGTGGGGGGCGGTGGGTTTCGGCGGGTTCGGTGACTCGGCGGGCTTCGGGGATCGTTTGGCGAAGTAAGTGCTGACCAACTCCTGACGCTTCCTTGGCCCTGGAGGTGGGTTCATCGGACAGGCGGACACCCTGATCGTCGTGGGCGGCGCTTTTCTCGTCGCCAGTGCCCTCGCCCGGACCGGCAGCCGGATCGGACTGCCCACCATCCCCCCTGTTCATCCTGGCCGGGATACTGCCCGGCCGGCACACACCAGCTTCGCGCTGGTCTCCGACCCGCACGACATGGAGATCGCCTCGACCACGTTGCCGGCTCGGGGAGTTCGCGTCGATCCTGGCGACGACGACTGCGGGGCGGGGTGGATGCGCGGATGTCCGCGTTCATCACCGGGTTGTGCTGGCGCTGCTGGGGCTGCTGGCTGCGGGGTGGGTGCCTGGGGTCCGCGGCGGAGCCGCTGATGTCATGCAGCGCCCCCGCAGCCCCTACGCGTCCCGTCCTGTCGCCGGAGACTGCGCTCCCGGACCCCCCGACGCGCTGAATGCGCTTGTCCGCAAAGGACGTACAGGCTGAGAGTGGGCCGGCGCTGGCGAGGTGCCGGCCCGCGTCAGATCGTCGCCTGGGCCGTGGGGCCCTCTCGGCAGATCAGGAGCAGGGCCCTGTCGTCGTTCACGTCCTTGGCCACCGCCTCGATGAGGTGCCAGGCCGCGCCGTGGAAGCCGCCGGCCACATAGCGGTCGGCCTCGCCCGTCAGCCGGTCGATGCCCTCGACGATGTCCCGCTCCGACGTTTCCACCAGGCCGTCGGTGAACAGCATCAGGACGTCGCCGGGGCGCAGCGATCCCTTCACGGGGTCGAACTGGGCACCGTCGTACACGCCCAACAGTGGTCCCTCCGCCGCCTTTTCCTCCCAGCGGCCCGTCCCCGCGCTGAGCTGGAGGCCCGGTGGGTGGCCGGCCGAGAAGAGTTCGTAGTCGCCGGAGTCCAGGTCCAGGACCAGGTGGATCGAGGTCGCGAAGCCCTCGTCCCAGTCCTGGCGGAGGAGGTAGCCGTTTGCCGCCGGGAGGAAGGCGTGGGGCGGCAGTGAGCCCAGCAGGCCTCCGAAGGCGCCGGAGAGGAGCAGGGCCCGGGAGCCTGCGTCCATGCCCTTGCCCGACACGTCCGTCAGGACCACTTCCATCGTGCGGCCCCCGTTCGTACGGGCCGCCACCACGAAGTCGCCCGAGAACGACTGGCCGCCCGCCGGGCGCAGCGCCATCTCCCGGTGCCACCCCTGCGGCAGCTGCGGCAACTTGCTCTGGACGCGGATGCGTTCGCGCAGGTCGAACAGCATGGTGCCGCCGCGTCGCCAGGGGACGCCCACTCTGCTGCGGAACTGTGCGATCAGCAGGCCGAAGAAACCGCAGGCCGCCACCACGAGGACCACGCCGGGGGTGACCCGGGAGGGGCCTTCCGTGTACGGGCCCAGTTCCACCGACTCCACGATCAGTGCCGTCGCCGCCGCCGCGTACAGGCTCAGCAGGCTGGCCGGGCGCAGGAGGAGGCCGCCCGTGACAATCGGCAGGACCAGTGCGGACGGTGAGACCCACACGGGGTTGGCCAAGGTCGTGGCCGTGATGATCGGGATGGTGAGGAGCAGACCGGCGAGCGCGATCCAGTCCGAACCGTCGCCCCGGAAGTAGTCCACGGCGGATCTGCGCAGGCCGGTGCGGACCCGGTGGACCTGCTTCTTCAACCGGGCCGTGAACGTCTCGGCTTCCGCGCGCCGCTCTCGTCCTGCTGCCATTAGTTCGGGACCCTATCCATCGGACCAGCTGCTTGGCACGGGAGGTCCCACTTGTCCCCCGTCCGAGGTTCAACTTCACAGTGAAACCCACCGAGGGCCGGTCCGAGGCCCCGAGGGAGAAATTCCCTCGCTCGTCCCGCATTGCCCTGGTAGTCATGGTCTATGACGACCACCAGGACCTCCGGCACGACCGACCTGCGGGTGCTGCGACCCGACGACTGGGATCAGTGGTACGACAGCCTGATCCGCGCCTTCGGTGGAATGACCGAGTCCGCCGAGGAACGGGAGTTGTGGAAATCACTTACCGAGTACGACCGTTCCGTCGGCGCCTGGGACGGTGACACGTGCGTGGGCAGTGCGGGCGCCTTCACTTTCCGGCTAACGGTACCGGGTGGCGCCTCCGTGCCCGCCGCGGGCGTGACGATGGTCGGTGTGGCCGGTACGCACCGCAGGCGCGGGGTGCTCACGTCGATGATGCGGCGGCAGTTGGACGACGTACGGAGCTGGGGCGAGCCGTTGGCCGTACTGACGGCGTCCGAGCCCGCGATCTACGGGCGGTTCGGGTACGGCTGCGCCACTCACTCGCTGAGCGTCGAGATCGACACGACGCGGGTACAGCTGTCGGTGCCGGCCGGAACCGATGACGTACGGCTGCGGTACGCCGTACCGGCCGAGGCCGTTGACGTCTGCGAGGCGGTGTACGCGCGTCGGGTGCCGGAGCGGCCCGGGATGCTGGCGCGGATGCCCGGCTGGGCGCCGGTCTTCGTGCTCGATCCGGAGAGCGAGCGCGACGGGGCCTCGCCCCTGCAGTGCGTTGTCGCCGAGCGGGGCGCGGATGTCGTGGGGTTCGTCCGGTTCCGGGTCAAGCCCGACTGGGATGTCTCCGGGTCCAACAGCGCGGTGGTCGTCCAGGACATGGAGGCGCTCGATGCCGCTTCGCACGCTGCCCTGTGGCGGTTCCTGTTCGGCCTCGACCTGACGTCGAAGATCGTCGCGCGGGGGCGGCCGGTCGACGAGCCGTGGCATCACATGGTGTCCGACATCCGGCGGTGCGGGCTGCGCAGGCGGGACGCGCTGTACGTCCGACTGGTGGACGTGGGGGCCGCGTTGGAGGCGCGGACGTATCAGGCGCCGGTGGATGTCGTGCTCGATGTCGAGGACGCGTTCTGCCCGTGGAACTCCGGGCGGTGGCGGCTGACGGGCGATGCCAAGGGGGCCGAGTGCCGGCGTACGGAGGATGCGGCTGATCTCGCGCTGTCCGTACGGGAGTTGGGGGCCGCGTACCTGGGTGGCGTGTCGTTGGCCGGGCTGGCGTCCGCCGGGCGGGTGCGGGAGGTTCGGCAGGGGGCGGTGGCCGAGGCCTCGGTGGCCTTTGGGGCGGTTGCGGCGCCCTGGTTGTCCCACGGGTTCTGACGCCTGGTCACCTGTCCGGCCCGTAGGTCACCTGCGTTGGCAGGTGGGGCACCAGAAGAGGTTGCGGGCGGCGAGACCGGCGGTGCGGATCTGGCCGCCGCAGAGGTGGCAGGGCAGATCGGCCCTGCGGTAGACGTAGACCTCGCCGCCGTGGTCGTCGACGCGCGGCGGGCGGCCCATCGCCTCCGGTGTGTGTTCCGGGCGGACGGTGTCGATGCGGTTGTTGCGTACGCCCTCGCGCATGAGGGCGACCAGGTCGCTCCAGAGCGCGTCCCACTCGGTGAGGGTGATGTCCTTGCCGGGGCGGTACGGGTCGATGCCGTGCCGGAAAAGGACCTCGGCGCGGTAGACGTTGCCCACGCCCGCGATGACCTTCTGGTCCATGAGGAGGGCGGCGATGGTCGTACGGCTACGGCTGATCCGGGTGCGGTAGGCCGTGTCGGAGGCGGCGTCCGGGCGGAGGGGGTCCGGGCCGAGACGGTCGTGTATCGCCTGCTTCTCGGTGTCGGTGATGAGGGCGCAGGTGGTGGGGCCCCGGAGGTCCACGTACGAGGTGCTGTTCGCGAGGCGGAGGCGGACCGTGTCCGTGGGGGGCGGGGCGGGGGCGTCGCCGAAGTTGACCTTGCCGAAGAGGCCGAGGTGGATGTGGATCCAGTCGGCTTCCCGGAAACCGAGGAAGAGGTGTTTGCCGTGGGCGTCGGTGGTGGTGAGGGCGGTGCCGTCGATCAGGGCGGCTGAGTCGGTGAACTTGCCCTGGGGGCTGGTTACGCGGACGGGCTTGCCTGCGAAGTGGGCGGCGTAGTCCTGGGCCAGCCGGTGGATCGTGTGCCCTTCCGGCACGGTGCCGCTTCCTTTCGTGGTTTTCTGCCCGCCCGCCCAGCGCTCGTCTCGGTCCGTCGAGAGGCCGCCCTCGCCCAGGGGCTCCGCCCCGAACCCCGCCCGGGACTCCGTCCCCTGGAACCCTGCCGGGGCTGCGCCCCAGGACCTCTCTCGGCCTGAACGGCCTCGTCCTCAAACGCCGGACGGGCTGAATGTGCCCGGGCCGGCGCCTGAGCCGCACTGCCTGTGCTGGAGTGACGGCGGGGGCCGGCGGGTGGGCTGAAGAAGCAGTGCGGGCGGGCGAGAACCCTGAGCGACACGGCCCCGGAATCCCGGGCCGGCCGGGATCGCCCCGGTGGGCTGGAGAAGCAGTGCGACGGTGGGCGCGTGGGTGGGAGAGAGGTTTGCTATCCCTGCGGGTGATGCGCCGGGATCTCCGGAAGGTCGCCTGTCGTCTCGTACGCCGCGAGCATGTCGATGCGGCGGATGTGGCGGGCGTCCTCCGAGAACGGCGTCGCCAGGAACGTTTCCACGAACTTCGTCGCCTCGTCCTGCGTGTGCATGCGCGCGCCCACCGCGACCACGTTGGCGTTGTTGTGCTGGCGGCCCAGCGACGCGGTCTCCTCGCTCCAGGCCAGCGCCGCGCGCACGCCCTTCACCTTGTTCGCCGCGATCTGCTCACCGTTGCCGGAGCCGCCGATCACGATGCCGAGGGCGTCCGGGTCGGCCGCCGTGCGCTCTGCGGCGCGGAGACAGAAGGGCGGGTAGTCGTCGAGGGCGTCGTAGATGTGGGGACCGCAGTCCACGGGGTCGTGGCCGGCCTCCTTGAGCCACTCGACGAGGTGGTTCTTGAGTTCGAAGCCCGCATGGTCGGAGCCGAGATACACGCGCATGGGACGAGTGTGACATGCCCGTTTCGTGAAGGCAGCCCCGGGTGCTGATCACGAAAACCGGCGCCCAACGGGGCCGTCGCCCTCCGCACCGGCGTACTGCTCGTCTGGCTGGTCATCTGCTTCTCGCAGCCGCGCGTGCGGAAGATCATCGGGCGCGAGTCCCCGGAGAAGCCCGTCGTGCGGATGTGGCTGTACTCCTGTCTGGAACCGGGGACCGCCGCCCTCATCGTGTTCGTCCTGGGCTGCGTGCTCACCGACACCGAGCACGACGGGCGCGAGACCGTGCTGCTCTCGCTGCTGGTCGCGGCCGTCGTGCTCGCCATCGCCGTCGTCCGGCAGAAGACCGGACGCGGAGGCGTTGTCGTGCCCGACGGTCCGGCTTCGGACGCCGTCGATGACGGCGACGTCGCCAAGGTCGGACAGTTCAGCGGTAGCAGTAGGTAAGTGGATGGTTCGGAGTCGTTCACAGCACCGTGAACGACTCCTTCACCCGTTCGTAGGTCTGCACCGCCTGCTCCTCGATCTCCTGGTGGTACCAGGTGCTGATCTGGTACGACTTCCCCTCCACGTCGAAGCCGAGCAGCCGCGCGTGCCAGTGGATGCCGTCCAGGGTGAAGGTGTACTCCCAGACGACCGCCGGGTGGCCCTGGTACGTCGTCTCCGCGAGGGTGATCTTCGTGTAGTCCTGGCCCTGGCGGGCGTTGCGCTCCGATTCCTCCCAGGTCTCCAGCAGGTCGCCGCGGGCGAGGGAGGACTTGGCGAGGAGTTCCTGCCTGCCGTCGGGGGACGTGTAGTGCACCTCGGCGCCCGTCTTCACGTCCCGGCGCCAGCCCCTGGGCGTCACCCACGCGTATCCGCCCGCCTCCTCGTGCGCGCCCGGCGGCAGACTGCGCGGGCGGGAGGTGCCCTCGACAGTGGGTTCCGGCGTCGGGGTCGGCGGAGGGGCCGAGAGCGAGTCCGATGCCGATACCGATACCGGGAGCGATGACAACGGGGTCGCCGTGTTCTTGCCGTCCGGCGATCCCGCCGTCGACGCGAAAACTGCCCCGACCACGGCACCCACGGTGACCACACCCGCGGCCACCATGCCCATACGACGCCTGCTCCGACGCCGGTCACCGCCTCGCGCGGGGGCGGAGGGGCCCGCGGGGCCCGGCAGTTCGCCGGGGGGCACGACCGGTGGCGCGGTCTGCGTGGCCGCCGGGAGGGAGGCCGCCCCTTGCCCGGGACCATGTTGGGACGTCAGGTGCTGCGGGTGCTGTTCCGCCGGCCGCCGCTCCGTCAGCGCCTGCGCCTGGGCCTGGGCCGTTGTCCGGACCAGGGAGACTTCGGCCCTGCGCGTTCCGCCGGGGCCCGCCGCCGGTGCGGAACTCCGTGTGGGTATAGCCGAACCGGCCTCGGACCGTATCTCGGAGGGGACTTCGGTGGAGGCGTTCGATGCCCCTGCGCAAGAAGCAGGCAGGGAAGGGGTTCCCAGTACCGGGGTGGCGGCCGTACACACGACGGGGACCTCGTCCGTCGGCGGCCTGGGCTCGGGCTCCTGCTGGTCCTCCCGCGGTTCCTGCGCTTCCTGCGGCTCCTCCGGTGACTGCTCCTGTGGCAGTCGTGCGGCCCGTACGAGTGACGCCTCCAGATACGCGGGCGTCGATGTGTCCTGCGGTGCCCGTACGGGAGTTGGGGGTGCCGAGTCCGGCCGCACGCCCGGTGTCTCCGGCGCCGGCGCCGCAAACGCCACCGGCCGCAGTGCCCGCTCCACGTCCTCCAGTGCGGGCCTGGCCGACGGTTCCTTCTCCAGGAGGGCGGCCAGGATGTCATGCAACGGGCCTGCGTCAGCGGGGAGTTCGGGGTCCTCGTACAGGACCGCGTGCAGTGTCGCCAGGGTCGTTTCGCGGGAGAACGGGGAGCGGCCGCCCAGCGCCGCGCAGAGGGTCGCGCCGAGGGACCACACGTCGGACGGCGGGCCCTGGTGCTGGCCCGACACCCGCTCCGGTGCCATGTAGTCGGGGGAGCCCACGAGCATCCCGACCATCGTGAGGGCCTTGGCGTCCTGGATGGCGGCGATACCGAAGTCGGTGAGGACGACCCGTTCATCGCGCCGTTCCACCAGGACGTTGCCCGGTTTGATGTCACGGTGCAGGACGCCACCCGCGTGCACCTGACGCAGTGCGGAGATCAGGCCGAGGCCGAGGCGAGCCGTGTCACCCGGGCCCAACGGGCCGTCCTCCGCCAGCAGTTGTTCGAGGGAACGGCCGGCGACCAACTCCATGACGATCCACAGGCGTTCACCCTCGTCCACGACGTCGTACACGCGAACGACGTTGGGGTGGTCGATCCGGGCCGTCGCCCTGGCCTCGCGGAGCGTGCGTTCGCGGCGCGTACGGGTGTCCTCCACGTCGAGGCCGTCGATACGCATTTCCTTGACGGCCACCGGCCGGTCGAGCATTTCGTCGACGGCCCGCCACACCCGCCCCATTCCCCCCTGTCCGATACTTTCGACCAGCCGATATCGGCCCGTCACCACCAGACCTGGAGCTCCGCCGCCCATATTCCCCGGCAATCCCCTGCACCCCCTCAACGCACGCCCCACCAGAACCACAATGGTCACACTTCGTGCCGTACCAGCATAGTGGGGAGAAATCTTGTGGTACCTCTTCATGGACTGCGAATTCAGGCGCAGTCCAGGGGGATTCAAGGGGGACGAACATGAGTTCTGGTCGCACGACGGTCATGGCGGGATCGCTGCTCACGGCATCTTTCTCGGCCGTGATGATCCTTTCCTTCACCGCCAGCGCGGATGGCCAGGGACCCGGAAGCAGCAAGGGGGGAAAAGCCGTTGCCAAAGCGCCGGCAGGCGTCAAGTTGACCACGGAACTCCCCGAGAGCATCTCGGTCGACAACAGTTCGAAGGAAACAGCACTTACCGCCACGGTAAAGAACGACGGGAGTAAGGAAAGCGGCGATATCCGACTCCTGGTCGTCGGATTCGACGGCATGACGGTCAAGAATGTTCAGGGCTGCTCGGAGATCGCCGAAGGAGATCTCCCGGACGGTTCGAACAGTGGTTTCAACTGTGCCGTCGGCAGTCTCGCGGCCGGCAAGTCGAAGTCGTACGACGTCGACGCGACGTTCGACCTGGGAAAGACCGGCAAGATCTGTTTGCCCGTCCAGACCGCCGACGGCTCGAAGACGTTCTGGCAGCAGGGCCCGGTCCCGTTCGGTACGACGAACCCGTCACCGAACGCCCCGGCCACCCCTCTGCTGCTCGGCACCGACAACAAGCCGGTGGCACCCGGCGGCGACAAGCTGCCGAGGACCGGCCCGGTGCGCGACCTGCTCCCGCTCGGCGCCGCCGGCGCGGCACTGCTGACCGCCGGGGCGGCGGGCATGTGGTGGTCGCAGCGGCGGCCCCGGCAGCCGCAGGTCTGAGTCGGGAAGGTCAGGAAGGGAACGGAACGGAACGGGAAACGCAGGAGTCCCGGGAGGCCGTGTGCGGCGTCCCGGGACTCCTCGACGTGCGGGCGGAGCTCAGCGGTTGAGGAACTTCCAGGCCGTCGGCAGTACGCCCATCGCCAGGGCCGCCTTCAGGGCGTCGCCGAGCAGGAACGGGGTGAGGCCGGCGGCGATCGCCGCGCTCGCACTCATGCCGGCGGCCAGCGCGAGGTACGGGACGCCGATCGCGTAGATGATCGCCCCGCCGAGCAGCATCGTGCCCGCCATGCGCAGCACGGAGCGGTCGGCGCCGCGGCGGGCCAGCGCGCCCACGGCGGCGGAAGCGAGCACCATGCCGAGGATGTAGCCGAAGGACACCGACGTGCCCGAGCCGCCCTCCGCGAACCACGGCACGCCCGCCAGCCCGGCCAGGGCGTAGACGACGAGGGCTGCGAGGCCCCTCCCGGCACCGAGCGCGGTGCCGACGAGGAGCGCGGCGAACGTCTGCCCGGTCACCGGCACCGGCGAGCCGGGCACGGGGACGGCGATCTGGGCGGCGACCCCGGTGAGCCCGGCACCGCCGAGCACGAGCGCGGCGTCCCGGACGCGGGAGGCGGGGAGCAGGTCGGCGAGGACCTGGCCGGTGCGGGCGGGGGCGACGGCGGTTGCCATGGGGACTCCGCGGGGATGTGAGCGGCAAGGGACTTCGTGACGCTATCCCAGCGCCCGCCGGCCGATCACCGTCAGCGCCCGACAAAGCGGGGAACAGCGGCTTGGTGGACTCCGGACAAAAGGTGGGGGCTACACCCAGCATGGCGTGACGCCGGTCACTGAGGTGAGGTGGTGCGAGCTACTCAGGTGCGGAGGACGCGCTCTGTAGGGTTCCACCAATCCGGCAATGGGCTTGGACATGGCCTGGGCACGGCCTGGGCACGGCCTGGATGTGGCCTGGGCACGGCCTGGATGTGGCCTGGACACGGTCCGGACACGGCCCGGCCGTCCGCCCGTCCGCCCGGCCGGCCGCCGTCTCGCGGCCCGTACGTCCGCCGTCTCGCGGTCCGCGCCGGGGCACGGACCGGTGGTGCGCAGCACGATCCGTCGGCCGGCCGGACTGTGAAACGTCCTGCCTCGTGATCGTCTTCTCACCGAACACGTCGGCAGGCGGAATGACGGGCGGCCCCCACGAGGACGTGACTCGCGGGGGCCGCCCCGCATCATGCCGGGTTGTCCACGACGGTGAGGTGATACGTCGTGTCGACCCAGAATCCGTTCCGTTCGCTGCCCTCGATCTCCCGGACGTACTGGCCCGGCGCCAGCGGGGTGATGCCGCCCCAGATCCCCCAGGCGAGGCGCCGTCTCAGCGTGACCCGGAACGCAGGGGGACACGAACTCCCGCAGGGGCAGCGGGCTGCGCGTACGGGGTCGGACACCGCGCAGGCCTCCGAGAGAGGAACTCTCGGAGGCCTGCGCGGTGAAGGTCGGGTGACGTGGGGTGAGGCTCAGAGGTTGCTGAAGTCCGGGCCCGCCGTGCGGCTGCGCTTGATCTCGTAGAAGCCGGGGACCGAGGCGACCAGCAGGGTGCCGTCCCACAGTCTGGCGGCCTCCTCGCCCTTGGGGGCCGGGGTGACGACCGGGCCGAAGAAGGCGATCTGCTCGCCGTCGGCGCCGGGGACCGCGATCACCGGTGTGCCGACGTCCTGGCCGACCTTGCTGATGCCCTCCTTGTGGGAGGCGCGCAGCTCGGCGTCGAACTCGAAGTCCTTCTGCTCGGCGTAGTCGATCAGGTCGGCGGGCAGGCCGACGTCCGCCAGGGCGCCGGCTATCGCCTCGACCGTCGGGCCCTCGCCGCTGTTGTGGATGCGCGTCCCCAGGGCCGTGTAGAGAGGGCCGAGGACGTCGGCGCCGTGCTTCTGCCAGGCCGCCGTCACCACGCGTACCGGCTGCCATGCCTTCACCGCGAGCATCTCGCGGTACTCCTCGGGCAGCTCGTCGATCTTGTCCTCGTTGAGGACCGCCAGGCTCATGATGTGCCAGCGGACCTCGATCTCACGGACCTTCTCCACCTCCAGGACCCACCGGGAGGTCATCCAGGCCCAGGGACAGAGCGGATCGAACCAGAAGTCGACGGGGGTCTTGGTCGGGCTCGTCTCGGACATGGGTCTCCTAGAGAAAGGGGCGCTTTGCACAGCCAACGCATCCCCGCCACCGTCGCATTCCCGGGTGCCCGGGGTCGATGGTGCGTGGCAGGATCGGTGCTGGTCGGCCGTACTGATGACAATCGAGGGAGTGCTCCGTGCCCGGTGAGAACCTGTCCCGCGACGAGGCCCGGGAGCGGGCCGCCCTGCTTTCCGTCGACGGGTACGAGGTGTTCCTCGACGTCCGGTCCGCCGTGGGCGACGCGGGTGGCGCTGGTGGCGGGGGCGGGGTCCGGACCTTCCGGTCCGTGACCACCGTCCGGTTCCGGTGTGCCGAGCCCGGTGCCGCCAGTTTCGCGGACCTTGTCGCGCCCGGTGTGACGGCCGTCTCCCTCAACGGACGGGATCTCGACCCGGTAGCTGTCTTCGACGGCACGCGCATCCTGCTTGAGGATCTCGCCGCCGACAACGAGCTGGTCGTCGACGCCCAGTGCGCCTACTCCCGTACCGGCGAGGGCCTGCACCGCTTCGTCGACCCCGAGGACGGCGAGGTGTACCTGTACACGCAGTACGAGCCCGCCGACTCCCGCCGCGTCTTCGCCAACTTCGAGCAGCCCGACCTGAAGGCCCCCTTCCGGTTCGAGGTGCGGGCGCCGGAGGGATGGGTCGCGTGGAGCAACGGGCTCGGGGAGCTCAGCGACGGTGTGTGGCGGTTCGCCGAGACCAAGCCCATCTCCACGTACATCACCACCATCCTCGCGGGGCCCTATCACTACGTCACCGATTCGTACTCCCGTACGTTCGCCGACGGTACGACCCTCGACATCCCCCTCGGCGCCATGTGCCGCAAGGGTCTCGCCCCCCACTTCGACTCCGACGACGTCTTCCTCGTCACCAAGCAGGGGCTGGACTTCTTCCACGACCACTTCGACTACCCGTACCCCTTCGGGAAGTACGACCAGGCCTTCGTGCCCGAGTACAACCTCGGCGCGATGGAGAACCCGGGGCTCGTCACCTTCCGCGAGGAGTTCATCTTCCGGGGGAAGGTGACGCAGGCGGCGTACGAGCGGCGGGCGAACGTCGTCCTGCACGAGATGGCCCACATGTGGTTCGGCGACCTCGTCACCATGGAGTGGTGGGACGACCTGTGGCTCAAGGAGTCCTTCGCCGACTTCATGGGCGCCTTCTCGCTCGTCGAGGCGACCCGTTTCACCAACGGCTGGGTCACCTTCGCCAACAACCGCAAGGCCTGGGCCTACCGCGCCGACCAACTCCCCTCCACCCACCCCATCACGGCCGACATCCGTGACCTGGAGGACGCCAAACTCAACTTCGACGGCATCACCTACGCGAAGGGCGCCTCCGTACTCAAGCAGCTCGTCGCCTACGTCGGACGGGACGCGTTCCTCGAAGGCGCACGGCGGTACTTCAAGCGGCACGCGTACGGCAACACGCGCCTCGGTGATCTGCTGTCCGTGCTGGAGGAGACCAGCGGGCGGGACCTCGCCTCCTGGTCGCGCGCGTGGCTTCAGACCGCCGGGGTCAACTCCCTCACTCCTCAGGTGCTGTTGAGCGCCGACGGACGGATCACCGAGCTGGCCGTGCTCCAGGAGGCCGCCGAGTCGCACCCCGAGCTGCGGCCCCACCGGGTGGCCGTCGGCCTCTACCGGCGTTCCCCGGACGGTGCGTTGGAGCGGTACGCGCGTGCCGAGGTCGACGTCGCGGGGCCCCGCACCATCGTCGGTGAGCTGGTCGGGAGCGAGGCCCCCGAGCTCGTTCTCGTCAACGACGACGACCTGACGTACTGCAAGATCCGGTTCGACGAAGGCTCGTTGGACGCGCTGCGGGCGCACCTCGGCGACATCACCGACCCGCTCGCCCGCGCCCTGTGCTGGTCCGCGCTGTGGAACCTCACACGGGACGCGCTGATGCCGGCCCGGGACTTCATCGACCTGGTGCTGCGGTTCGCGGGGCGCGAGTCGGACATCGGTGTGCTCCAGATGCTGCACGCGTGGGCCAACTCCGCGCTCACCCACTACGCGGCCCCCGACTGGCGTGCGGTCGGTGAACGTCTGCTCGCCGAGGGCGCGTTGAAGGAGCTCCGGCTCGCCGAACCCGGCAGCCAGCACCAGCTCACGTGGGCCCGCTTCCTCGCGGCCGTGGCGTCCAGCGAGGCGGATCTCCAGCTGCTCCAGGGGCTGTTGGAGGGCACGGCGAAGATCGACGGCCTGGACGTCGACCAGGAGCTGCGGTGGGTGTTCCTGGAACCGCTCACCTCGCACGGCGTCGCCGACGAGAAGACGCTCGCCGCGGAACTCGCCCGCGACGACACGGCGTCCGGCAAGCGCCACCAGGTCCGCTGCCTCGCCGCCCGCCCCTCGGCCGCCGTGAAGGCGCAGGCGTGGGCCCAGGTCGTCGAGTCGGACGCGCTGTCCAACGCCCTCGTCGAAGCCACCATCGCGGGCTTCGTCCAGGGCACCCAGCGGGAGCTTCTCGCGCCGTACGCGGAGAGGTACTTCGCGGTGATCGAGCGGACGTGGGCCGACCGGTCGATCCAGATCGGGATGGACGTCGTACGGGGCCTGTTCCCGTCCCTCCAGGACTCGCCGGAGACGCTGGCGGCGACCGACGCGTGGCTGGCGGCCCACGCGGAGGCGGCGCCGGCCCTGCGGCGCCTGGTTCTTGAGTCACGGGACGACCTTGCACGGGCGCTTCGGGCGCAGGCCTGCGACGAGGTGGCTGGGCGGTGAAGGGGCACTCCGCCGGGTGACTTCCGGGGTGGACGGGTGGGGGCGGCGGACGTCTTGCCCCACCCCTCCTTGCCGCTCCCACCCCACCGTTACCGAACCCGGGCACTCGACGCCGTAACCCCCGGATGGACCAGCGCCTTTCGGCATTCGAACGCTTGCACTTTAGGGCGAGCTTGTCCTGAATTGTCGACGGCCGTGTAACAGCGGTTAGGGGACGGATCAGACACGGGAAAGCCGGAGTCATGACCCACAACACCCCGCTCTCCCCGAGCCCCCGCCCCCTCCGCCACCTGTCCCACGTACAGCGCCGGGTACTGACCGCCGCGCAACTGCGGGCGCACGGCGTCCCAGCCGCCGAGGCGAGCGAGCAGTGCCGGTCCGGAGGGCCCTGGCAGCAGATCCTGCCGGGCGTGTTCCTGCTGCACCCGGGCCCGCCCACCAGCGAGGAGCGGCTGCACGCGGTCCTGCTGTACGCGGCGAAGGAGCGGACGGCGACGGGAGTCCCGGCGCAGCCCGACTCCGAGGAGCCATACCGGGAGCGAGGCCGTCCGGTCTACGCCGAGGCCATGATCACCGGCCTCGCCGCGCTCGCCCTGCACGGCTTCTCGTCCGCGCCGGCGCTGCTGTCCCTCGACGCCTTCGACGTCCTGGTCCCCCGGCTGCGCCGACTCCGCTCGACGGGCTGCGTCCGCATCCTCCGCACCTCGGCCCTGCCCACGCCCGAGCTGATCGAGGGGCTCCCGGTCGCCCCGGTCCCGCGCGCCCTCGCCGACGCGGTGGCCGGACTCACGGACGCGACCGCCGTACGCCGGCTGCTGACCGACGCGGTGCGCGGGGGACACTGCGAACCGGCATCAGTGGTACGGGAGTTGAACCAGGCCCGGCTGCTGAGCCGGCCGCATGTCGTGGACGCCGTCGACTCCCTCCTCGCCGAGGGCCGGGCGATCGCGGAGGACCGGCTGTACCGGATGGTGCGCGAGTACGGCCTCCCGGACCCGGTGTGGAACGTGGACCTGCGGCTGCCCGGCGGACCCTGCCTCGGCGGCCTCGACGCCTACTGGCCCGACCAGGCGGTGGCGGTGGAGCTCGACACCCGCGCCCCGCGCCCGGGTCACCGGCAGGAGGACGACGCGCTCTGGTCGGAGTACGCCCGTAAGCGCGAGCATCTGGAGCGGCTGGGCATCACGGTCGTCCACATCACGCCGCGCAAGCTGCGCGAGGCGATCGACCAGCAGGCAACTGTCGTACGCACGGCTCTGATGGCGTCGGGGGACCGCGAGCCGGCGGCGTATGTCGTGGTGCTGCCCCGGTAGGGAGGGACCGGGGCAGCACCAGGAGGGGAGAGGAGGGGCCACCGGGCGACCGGGGGCCCCTCCTCGTGTTTCCCGAGGGTGGTTGGGCGTTCTCAGCCTTTGGGCGAGTTGAGCCGGGCGCGCACGGTTATGCCGACGCTCGCACGAAGGAACCAGTCCAGGGACTCGGCGAGTTGCCGCACGACGACCAGTCCACGCCCACGCTCACTGAGATCCCTCGGCCTGGCCTCGGGGAACGCGAGCACAGGGTCGGACACCTCGATGCTGAGCGCCCCGTCGTCCAACTCCACGATGCGCAAGCGGAGTTCGTGGCCGGGGATCCTGGCGTGCACCGTCGCGTTGGCGACGAGCTCTGATGTGACGAGAACAAAGTAACCGCCACCAGGATCTGAGCGACCAACGGCCGCCGCGCCGACGCGAAACCCTGGCGCGGCGCCGCTCCCACTCTCCCCGGATGTCGAAAATCGCCTTCTCCAGCAGGGCGTCCTCCCACTCCGGGGCCCAGTCGACGGCCATTTCACCCAGGACGTCTTCGAGGTCCGCGTCAGCGACCCAGAAGTCGTCCGTGCGCAGGTCCTCCAGCGCCCACAGACTCGGATCGTCGTTGATGTAGAAGGCCCAGAAGTCGTCGACCTCGACGGCGAGCAGAACGTACGCCGATCAATCCGACCCGCCCGTTCACGGGCCACTCCGACCGGTTCACAGTACCGACTCTCCTGGAACGGCTTCCTCGCCCAGGGGGACAAGCCGTCCACGGAGTCACCGTTCTTCACGTACCCCAGCACAGGCGGCCTGGCGTCGCCCTGCCTCATGTGGCCGGGCCGGCTACGGGCTCGGTGCCAGGGCCGGTCAGCTTGTACGGCTCGCCCAGGGGATGCGAACCGGGGCCCTTCCCTGCCATCGCGCGAATGGTGACACGCTCGCCCGGGAACAGGGCAAAGAGGGATACCTGAGAAATGAGTGACTTCCGGACCGGGTCGCGCGTGGGGTCGGTTTCTGATTCAGCTTCTGATGAGGTGTTCTCGATGTCCAGGTGGTCGGCCTCGCCGTCCACGAGGAACTCGTAGAAGCGCAGCAGTTCATACCCGTCGTCGGACTCGGGCCGACCGGTGAACAGGGCTGTCTCCGACTCGCCGAACGGCACCAGAGACCTGCCGTTCAGGATGCCTGTGAGTTCCCGGGTGTTGGTCGGCTCGATCCCCATGACGCCCCCGGACAGGTGGTCTGCTGCCGCCCAGGACCCGTCGTCCAGTCGGGTCGAGAAGTAGAGCTCCTCGGCGAAGTGGCCGTCCTTGCGCCGGTGAAAGAGCAGGACGAAGCCGAGGTCGTCGCGCGTACAGGTGTCGGCGACGGTGACCTCGGTCCCGCTGTCGAGGCGGGTGGGCATGGCGTACACCCCGCCGGCGCCCTGCGTGTCCCTGGCCGTCAGAGCCGCACGGGCGAGTTCTGCCAGATTCCTGAGCATCGTGGTCCTTGCGCGAATGCGGTTTCTTGATGGGCTCGGCGGGCCACCCCAGGTATGCGCCGCGTACTCATTGTTGTGATCATGATAGGCGACCGTGAACTACGGGCAGGCCTTGCAGATGGAGGAGACCGCGGTTGGTCATCAGCCCTTCCGCAGCACCAGCTCCACGTTCCGGTCCCCCGCGTCCCCCGACAGGTCCATCCGCGCCTCCGGCGCGTTGAACGACAGCTCCCGGTACAGGGCCGCCAGTCCTGTCTGGGAGAGGTCGGTGTAATCCGTCCGGTGCGGGGCCGCCGATTCCACCATCGTCGTGAACAGCGAGAGCGTGCCGTCCCTGTTGTCCACCAGCTCGATGACGCGGGCCAGTTGGGGGAAGTCGATGTGTGACGCCGTCGAGATCTCCCAGAACGAGCGGCCGTCCGGCGCCGGGTGCGGGGTGACGACGTTGCGGTGGATGTGGCCGTTCACCCACGCCAGGACGTTGCTGTGGCCGCCGAGGAGGGCCACGACGTCGTCGCCGTCGTGGCGGCGCTCGTCCGGGCGGGCCGGGTCCCGGTGGGTGTTGGTCATCGACTCGCTGGTGTGGTGGCTGAAGACGACGGCGTACGAGCCTGATTTCGCGTGCTCCCGCAACGTCCGGTCCAGCCAGCGCAGTTGGGCCGAGCCGATCGAGCCCTGGTAGTGGCCGCCCGGGTCGGTGGTGTCGATGCTGACGCCGATGACGTCGTCCGAGATACGGAAGGTGTAGTACTGGGTTCCCGAGTCCAGGTTCACGGACGAGTAGCCGTGGCCCACCGGACCCACGCCCGCGTACGCCGGGTCCAGGTGCGCCTTCAGATAGTCGGCCCTGGTGAACGGGGCCCTGTTCTCGTCCGGAGTGACCGGGCGCAGGTCGCGGGTGTGGGCCTGGACCAGCTCCCGGAACCGGATGCCCCTCGGGTCCTCGGAGCTTCTGATCTCGTCCTGGAGCGCCTTGCTGCGCGCCGCCGGCAGATCCATCAGCTTCCGCCCGCCGACCGCGAAGTCGGTGAGGAAGGGGTCGCTGTGCGAGGCGTAGCAGCCGAGGGGCAGGGAGTCGTGGTTGCCGACCGTCGAGTACCAGGGCAGGTTCAGGCCGGGGCTGCGCACCTCCCGTATCGCCGCCGCCAGGAAGCCCTCGATGTGCGGGAAGCCGTGCTGCTTGTCGGAGTCGCGGGCGACGGAGTCGGGCTGCCAGTAGAGCGGGAGGCCGCTGTTCTGGACGCCCTCGTAGTGGCGCGGGTCACCGGTGTTCGGCGTCATACGGCCGCCGCTCATCACCTTCATGAACCACTCCAGCTCGGAGCGCGCGTTGTTGTCCGTGTTGTCGCCGGTGGTCATCACGAAGTGGAGCGGGGAGCCGGTGACCGGCGCTCCGCGCAGGGCGTTGATCCGCTCGACCAGTGAGACCGCGCCCTGCACCGAGAGTGCCTCGTGCGGGCGCCAGGCGCGCCGGTCGGCCGAGCGCATGTACTCCAGGCGCAGCGGGTGCTGGACGTCGGTCAGGTGCAGGTCCGTGAACTGGACGAAGGCCGCCATCGTGGTCCGGCGGGCGGCACGGGCCGGGTTCGGCGACGCCAGTTCCGTACGCACCACCCGCCCCCAGGCCCGGCCTTCGCCGAGGCGCCGGTAGCCGGTTGAGCCGAGGGGCGCGGAGACCGTGCTGAGCGTGGTGCCCCGGGTGAAGGGCGCGAGCACGCCCGGCGCCGCCGGGTGGGCCGCTGCCACCGGAGCCTCGGCCGCCTCCGCTGCCGGGGTTGCCGTGGCTGCCTGGCTGTCACTGGGCCGCAGCGCGTAGCCGACGCCCGCCGAGACGGACACCGCCCCGGCCGCGGCGAGTACCGTACGTCGATTGAGCCCCGGCGTGGAGCCGGCGACAGAGCGTGTGCGCGACATGGCACGGTCTCCCCGAGTGCGAACGCGTCGGAAGTGGTCACGGGGCGATCGCAGTCGCGAACGTCCCGCTCACTCTGGATGCTTGGCACCGGGGATGACCCGCGCGTGAACGAGGCAGCAACGCGCGACGCCGATCACCGTACGTGGATCTTGGGCCACCCCGCGCGTTCACGACCGCACGGCGAACGGCCCGGAGCCGGTCACTCCGCGTTCATTTTCCGGGGTACTCGACGCGGTTCTCAGCCCTGCGTTCCGGTCTTCGCCACCCTCCCCGTGACCGGTCGCTCCAGCCACAGTTCCAGCCCGACGTCCACCAGCCCCACCTTCGTCAGCCCCGACATCGCGCCGAGGTCGTGCCAGGCGGCCAGGTCCGTGGAGCCGTTCGTCTCGGGGCGCAGTTCGCCGCCGGTGATCAGGCCCTCGTACACCAGCCGTAGGCCCTGGTGGTCCTCCTGGCGCCGCCGGCGGTGGGTGAAGGTGCGCCGGGAGGAGTCGATGCCCAGCAGGCCCGTCACGTCGATGCGGTAGCCCGTCTCCTCCATGAGTTCGCGGCGGACCGTGTCGTACGGGTCCTCCCCGTGTTCCATGCCGCCGCCCGGCAGTACCCACTCGTGGCCGCCCGCGCCGTCGGGGCTGCGGGCGAGCAGGATCTGTCCGTTGCGGACGACGACGGCGTACGCCGCGACCCTCAGCGTCCTGCGCATACAAGGACGTTAGCGTGCGGGGTGGGAATGTTCAGGTGGATCGTCCACGGACGGCGTCGGGTGCAACGCAGGACACCGAGTACGAAGCGCCGCGATTCGGACTCCATCCAGCCAAAGCGCATCGGGGGTTTTCCCCACTCGTTCATATAGTTTCGGTCAACCATCCCCAAACATCCGCCCCTTAGGCAAAGCTATGTGATCGTCGGGCGTCGTATTCCGGACGCTCCTGGCCAAGGTCGATCAACTCGGCCGCTCAACGCACGCTCCTTTACCTACAAGGGATGCAGATGACCCTCACCCCTCAGCGCGAACCGATCTCAGGCGCGAGACGTGTGGCACGCATAGCCGTCGCAGCCGGACTGGTGGCCGCGCTCTCCGCGGCAGGGCCCATACCCATGGCCTTCTCCGCGGACACGGCGGCGGATGCCGCCACCGCCGACGGTTCCGTCAAGTCGGCGCACGACAAGCTCGGTTCCACCGACGCCGAACTCCTCTCCGAGGCCAAGGCCGACGGCGCCAAGAGCATCACGATGATGATCGCCACCGCGCCGGGCCAGACCGAGCAGGTCGCCGCGCAGCTCGACGCGGTCAAGGGCGGCTCGGTCGGCCGTACCTACGACAAGCTCGGGTACGTCCGCGCCACCGTTCCGACGGCGAAGGCCGACTCGGCCATCTCGGCCGCCGCGAAGCTGTCCTCTGTTCACGGGATCGACCTGCGCCAGGACATCCCGCTGGACGACCCGTCGCCGAATGCCGACACCGCCTCCGCCCCCCAGGCGAGTGCCGCTGCCACCTACCCGGCGCCCGGCAAGAACACGCCCGCCGAGAACCCGTACAACCCGTCCTTCGAGACGGGCGCCGTCGACTTCGTGAAGAAGAACCCGAAGGCGGACGGCCGCGGCATCACCATCGGCATCCTCGACTCCGGTGTCGACCTCGCGCACCCCGCGCTGCAGAAGACCACCACCGGCGAGCGCAAGATCGTCGACTGGGTCACCGCCACCGACCCGCTGATCGACGGCGACGGCAGCTGGCGGGCCATGATCACCCCGGTGGCCGGGCCGACCTTCACCTTCGGCGGGAGGACCTGGACCGCTCCCGCGGGCAACTACCAGGTGAACCTGTTCCGCGAGTCCATCACCGCGGGCGGCGACGCCGCCGGTGACGTGAACCGCGACGGTGACACCACCGACACCTGGGGCGTCCTGTACGACGCGGCGGCCGGCACGGTCACCGTCGACGTCAACGGCAACAACGACTTCAGCGACGACACGCCGATGAAGCCGTACAAGGACGGCTACCAGATCGGCTACTTCGGTACCGACAACCCGGCCACCGAGGTCGCCGAGCGCCAGCCGTTCGTCGTGGAGATCCGCAAGGACGTCCCGATGGACCCGCTGGGCGGCACCTGGGTCGGGCAGAAGGCCGACTTCGCCAACATCGGCATCATCAGCAGCGAGCACGGCACCCACGTCGCCGGTATCACCGCCGCGAACAGCCTGTTCGGCGGCAGGATGAACGGTGCCGCGCCCGGCGCGAAGCTCGTGTCGTCGCGCGCCTGCCTCTTCGCCGCGGGCTGCACCAACGTCGCGCTCACCGAGGGCATGATCGACCTCGTCGTCAACCGTGGCGTCGACATCGTCAACATGTCGATCGGCGGCCTCCCGGCGCTGAACGACGGCAACAACGCGCGCGCCGAGCTGTACACGCGTCTGATCGACACGTACGGCGTGCAGCTCGTGATCTCGGCCGGCAACTCCGGCCCCGGCGCCAACACGATCGGTGACCCCAGTCTGGCCGACAAGGTCATCTCGGTCGGCGCGTCCATCTCGAAGGAGACCTGGGCGGCCAACTACGGCTCGGTCGTGGCGAAGAAGTACGCGATGCTGCCGTTCTCCTCGCGCGGTCCGCGTGAGGACGGCGGGTTCACGCCGACGATCACCGCGCCCGGCGCCGCGATCAACACCACGCAGACCTGGCTGCCGGGCATGCCCGTCGCCCAGGCGGGCTACACCCTGCCGGCCGGCTACGCGATGCTCCAGGGCACCTCGATGGCGTCCCCGCAGGCCGCCGGTGCCGCGGCCCTGCTGCTGTCGGCCGCCGAGCAGAAGGGCATCGCCCTCCCGCCGGCCAACCTCCGCACGGCCCTGAACTCGAACGCCGACCACATCAAGGGTGTGCAGGCGTACGAGGAAGGCGCGGGCCTCATCAACATCGTGGACGCGTGGAAGGCCATCAAGTCCGGCGCCACCGCCCACGACTACACGGTCAAGGCCCCCGTCGACACCGCGATCGACTTCGCGCTGAAGACCCCGGGCTTCGGCACCGGCCTGTACGACCGCGAGGGCGGCCTCAAGGCCGGCGTCAAGAAGTCGTACGAGATCACCGTGACGCGTACGTCCGGTCCCGCCAAGGCGGTCCGGCACGAGCTGCACTTCGAGAACAACGCCGGCCGCACCTTCAGGATCGTCGGTTCCGACGAGGTCAAGCTGGAGCTGAACAAGCCGGTCACCGTCAAGGTCGCCGCGAAGTCGGCCACGGCCGGCATCAAGAGCGCGATCCTCGAGGTCGACGACCCGAGGACCGAGGGCATCGACAAGCAGATCATGACCACGGTCGTGGTCTCGGCGCCGCTCAAGTACACGTTCTCCGCGTCGGGTTCGGTGCAGCGCAACAGCACCCAGTCCTACTTCGTGACCGTGCCCGAGGGCGCCAGGACCCTTGAGGTCGCGATCAGCGGACTGGCGGCCACCAGCCAGACCCGGTTCATCTCGATCCACCCGTACGGTGTCGCGGTCGAGAACACCGGCACGCCGTACTGCTACAGCAACTTCCCGAACACCAACGGGTGTGCGCCCGACGTGCGTTCGTACCCGAACCCGCAGCCCGGTGTCTGGGAGGTCGAGGTCGAGTCGCGCCGTACGTCGCCGCTGCTCAACAACCCGTACAAGCTGGACGCCACCATCCTGGGCGCGACCTTCGACCCGGACGTCGTGACCGTTCCCGAGGCCAAGGTCGGCACGCCGATCGCCGCCTCCTGGAAGGTGACGAACAACCTCGCCGCGGTCGACGGCAAGCTGGTCGGCGGCCCGCTCGGCTCCTCCCTGAACGCCCGTCCGACCATCGCCGACGGTGAGACCCAGACGACCACGGTCGAGGTGCCCGAGGGCGCCGCGTCCCTGGACGTCTCCATCGGCAACGTCTCCGACACGGCCGCCGACCTCGACCTGGTCGTGTACGACGCGGCAGGCACCGCGGTCGGCACCTCCGCCGACGGCGACTCCGAGGAGGCGGTCTCCATCGCCTCGCCCGCCGCCGGCACGTACACCATCGAGGTCTTCGGCTACGCGATCCCGGCCGGTACGACCGCGTACGACTACCAGGACGTCTTCTACTCGGCCGCCCTGGGCTCCATCCAGGTCGCCGACACTCCGGTGAAGCTCGGCACGGGCGCCTCGGCGACCGTCTCCGGCAACATCGTCGCCTCGGCGGTCGCGCCGGAGGGCCGTGAGTTCTTCGGCCAGGTGTCCCTGGTGAACGCGCACGGCACGGTGGCCGGCCTCGGCAACGTGCTGATCGAGAAGGTCACGCCGTAGCGGCGGGTACGGCCATGGGGGCGGGCGTCCGGTACCTGGTACCGGGCGCCCGCCCTTTTCTCCGCCCGCCCTTTTCTCCACCCGCCCTGCATGACGACCAGCTCGCGGGTCAGGTGCGGGATGTCCTTGCGGCAGCTGCAGCGAGTGCCGGCGCCGCTGTTCCGTCCGCGCGGATCGCGTTCTCGGAGCAGGAGAGGGTGTTGCCGCGAGGGAGGTCGGAGGTGGAGGTACGAGGAGTGCGACGGGAGGGGGGATCCATTCGCCACCGTCCATCGGCGCCGTATCACCACACAACGAGGACAATCCAGCTACTGGATCGCAGCAACCCCTCAGTCACACGTCAGTGAGCGGGACTTCGGCAACGCGCCTGTGATCCAGTCCCGTTGGGCGGCGATCTCCTTCTCGTCGGTGGCCCAGATGCCCGGGGACGCCTCCCCCTGCCCGATCTCGATCATCGCGTGGTCGCCCGCGGCCAGCCGTGGACCGGACTCCTGGTCCATCACGAACCTCACCTCGGCCGGGCCCTTGTCCGGCTTGTAGTAACGGGTCACGCGCAGCGTGATCCGGTCCTGCCCGGCGCCGGGTCCCGTCTCCACGGCGGTGACGGTGCCCTCGACGATCAGGCGGGCACAGGCCAGGTACTCGGGGTAGGCCAGCGCGCCTCCGCCGCCCGCGTCGCTCACTCCGGGGAAGCTCGGGTATCCCGAGTCGCCCCCGCCCCTGGTGTCCTCGCCGCCTCCCTGGTCGACCGCGGCGGACGACGCCGCGTCGTCGGCCCCGCCCGCGGCATGCGTCAGCAACCAGCCCCCGCCCGTGACCAGGGCCCCGGCGGCGGCCACGGCGGCGACACCGAGAGCCACGGCACGCAGCCGGCGTACGGCGTGCCGCTCCCGCAGGGGAACCGGCTGCCGTACCGGAACCGTTGTCCTTGCGGCGGCTTCCGCCGCCGGATGCTCAGCCGCGTGTTCGGGGGCCAGCGTCTCGCCCAGGAGCGTCAACTGCTCGCGCAGCAGCGCCACGTCGGCCGCCGCCGACCGGTGCTCGGCCATGAAGGCGGCGTCCGCGCGGGCCTCCGGCGACAGGGGTTCACCGGTGATCGCGGCCAGCAGGGCGTCCAGGCCGCCCGAGCCGTCGCAGGCGTCGTATGTGTCCTTCTCGGGGGCCATGTCACACCACCTCGTCCTCGTGCAGGCGGGCGCGCAATGCCCGCACCGCCGTGTGCAGCCTGCTCTTGACCGTGCCCTCCGGGATGCCCAGTTCCTCGGCGATCCCGCGGACCGGCAGGTCGGCGTAGAAACGCAGGACCAGCACCTGACGCTGCGGGTCGGGCAGGTCGTCCAGCCCGCGGGCGACGGCCAGGGAGAGCAGGCTCGTCTCCTCGCCGGAAGGGTGGGCCACCGGCTGACGCAGGGAGGCCAGCCGTTCCCCCAGCCGTTCCTGGCGGCGCTTGGCGCGGTGCCAGTCCATGGCGAGGTTGGAGGCGACGACCGCCACCCACGCCGACACGTCACGGGGCGCCTCGCGCCCGCTGGCGGTGCGCTCCAGCAGCCGCAGGCGGACCTGCTGTACCCCGTCCAGCAGGTCCGCCTGCGGCACGCCGCCGAGCGCGAGCACGGCCCGGACGCGGCGTTCCTGGCCCGCGTCCAGCGGGTCGCCGTGTTCGTCCTCCTGGGCGCGCCGGGCCTTTCTGCGCAGCACAGCACCCCTCCCCCCTCACCGCGTTTCCCTTACGACGCCGAGGGCGCCCAAAACGTTCGGCCGCCGCGGAGACGTACGTCACACCGTTACCGAAGCGAGACTCGGGCCTCGCCCGTCCCTGGTCGGCCCGGACCCGCACAGCTTGCGCCCGGCTGCCCCTGCCGGGCGGGTTTCTCCAGTTCAGGTGGGGTGCGACCGGACGATCGCAAGCGGGCGCCGCCCTTGTTCCGTCCCATTCCTCGGGCATGCCGAGCAAAGGATTGGACAGGTTGCCCTGGGCGGGACGCATGATGGAAATGCGCCGGTCACGCAATCGGTCACGCAATACAGCGCCATACAGAAGGAGTCGTCGTGAGGGTCGGAATCGTCGGAGCCACCGGTCAGGTCGGCACGGTCATGCGCAGGATCCTCGTCGAGCGCGAGTTCCCGATCGGGGAACTGCGGCTGTTCGCGTCGGCGCGCTCGGCGGGGTCGGTCCTCGACGGGGTGACGGTGGAGGACGCGGCGACGGCCGACTACACCGGCCTCGACATCGTGCTGTTCTCGGCGGGCGGCGCGACTTCGAAGGCGCTGGCGGAGAAGGTCGCCGCGCAGGGCGCGGTCGTGATCGACAACTCGTCGGCGTGGCGCCGGGACCCGGACGTACCCCTGGTCGTCTCCGAGGTGAACCCGCACGCCGTCGCGGACCGCCCCAAGGGCATCATCGCCAACCCGAACTGCACGACGATGGCCGCGATGCCGGTCCTCAGGCCGCTGCACGCGGAGGCGGGGCTTCAGGCGCTGGTCGTCGCGACGTACCAGGCGGTGTCCGGTTCGGGTGTCGCGGGTGTGGCGGAGCTGCACGGGCAGGCGCAGAAGGTGGTCGCCGACGCGGACAAGCTGACGCATGACGGTTCGGCGGTCGACTTCCCCGAGCCCCAGGTGTACAAGCGGCCGATCGCGTTCAACGTGCTGCCGCTGGCGGGCAATGTGGTGGACGACGGTTCGTTCGAGACGGACGAGGAGCAGAAGCTCCGCAACGAGTCCCGCAAGATCCTGGAGATCCCGGAGCTGAAGGTCTCCGGTACGTGTGTCCGGGTTCCGGTGTTCTCGGGGCACTCCCTCCAGGTGAACGCGCGGTTCGCGCGTCCGCTGTCGGTGGAGCGGGCGACGGAGCTGCTGGCCGACGCGCCGGGTGTCGTCCTCTCCGAGATCCCGACGCCCCTCCAGGCGGCCGGCAAGGACGCGTCGTACGTGGGTCGTATCCGCGCCGACGAGACCTCCGAGAACGGGCTCGCGTTCTTCGTCTCCAACGACAACCTGCGCAAGGGCGCCGCGCTGAACGCGGTGCAGATCGCGGAGCTGGTGGCGGCGGAGCTGGGCGGCAGGTAGACCCCTCTACGGCCCTGAACGGGCATCGACTTCGAACGCCGGCTCGGGCTGGATGATGCCGGCCGGCGCTTGAGGGGTACGGCCTGGGCGGAACGCCCGTTCCTCTCCTCCCCACCACCGGTCACGGGAACCAACTCGCCTCCCGCGGCGTCAGCAGGACGCAGCCTCTTCAGGGGCCCCGCGTTCGCGCCCGTCCACCCCGCTCACCGGCGGGTTCCGGACATCGCGTCGGTCGCGGATCCCGTGGAAGGATGGCGCAACCGACACATAACGAGGAGATGACCGCGTGCCTGGCACAAACCTGACCCGCGAAGAGGCGCAAGCGCGGGCGAAGCTGCTCACCGTTGACTCGTACGAGATCGAGCTCGATCTCTCCGGCGCACAGGAGGGCGGCACCTACAGGTCCGTGACCACGGTGCGCTTCGACTCCGCCGAGACCGGCGCGGAGTCCTTCATCGATCTGGTGGCCCCGGCCGTACGCGAGGTCACGCTCAACGGGGACCAACTCGACCCCGACGAGGTCTTCAAGGATTCCCGGATCGCGCTGCCGGGGCTCCTGGTGGGGCGCAACGTCCTGCGCGTCGTCGCCGACTGCGCCTACACCAACACCGGTGAGGGCCTGCATCGATTTGTCGACCCCGTCGACCAGCAGGCCTATCTCTACACCCAGTTCGAGGTGCCGGACGCGCGGCGCGTGTTCGCGTCGTTCGAACAGCCGGATCTCAAGGCGACCTTCCAGTTCACGGTGACGGCCCCCTCCGGCTGGACCGTCATCTCCAACTCGCCGACGCCCGAACCCAAGGACGACGTCTGGCGCTTCGAGCCGACGCCCCGTATCTCCTCGTACATCACCGCGCTCGTCGTGGGTCCGTACCACTCGGTCCACAGCGTGTACGAGGCGGACGGGCAGACCGTTCCGCTGGGTATCTACTGCCGTCCCTCGCTCGCCGAGTTCCTCGACTCCGACGCCATTTTCGAGGTGACCCGGCAGGGCTTCGCGTGGTTCCAGGAGAAGTTCGACTACGCGTACCCGTTCAAGAAGTACGACCAGTTGTTCGTTCCCGAGTTCAACGCCGGCGCCATGGAGAACGCGGGTGCCGTCACCATCCGCGACCAGTACGTGTTCCGCTCGAAGGTCACGGACGCCGCGTACGAGACGCGCGCCGAGACGATCCTGCACGAGCTGGCGCACATGTGGTTCGGCGACCTCGTCACCATGGAGTGGTGGAACGACCTGTGGCTGAACGAGTCGTTCGCCACCTACACCTCCATCGCCTGCCAGGCGTACGCCCCCGGCTCGCGCTGGACGCACTCCTGGACCACCTTCGCGAACTCCATGAAGACGTGGGCCTACCGCCAGGACCAACTGCCGTCCACCCACCCGATCATGGCCGAGATCCGCGACCTCGACGACGTCCTCGTCAACTTCGACGGCATCACGTACGCCAAGGGCGCCTCCGTACTGAAGCAGCTCGTCGCGTACGTCGGCATGGACGCGTTCTTCGCGGGCGTGCAGGCCTACTTCAAGCAGCACGCGTACGGCAGCACGCGGCTCAGCGATCTGCTGGGCGCCCTGGAGGAGACCTCCGGGCGCGATCTGAAGGCCTGGTCGAAGTCGTGGCTGGAAACGGCCGGTATCAACATCCTGCGTCCCGAGATCGAGACGGACGCGAACGGTGTCATCACTTCCTTCGCCATCCGCCAGGAGGCCCCGGCCCTGCCCGCCGGCGCGAAGGGCGAGCCGACGCTGCGGCCGCACCGTATCGCCGTCGGCCTGTACGACCTCGACGACGAGAGCGGCAGGCTGCTCCGTGACGACGAGAGCGGGCGCATCGAGCTGGACGTCGACGGCGAGCTGACGCCCGTACCGCAGCTGGTCGGCAGGCCTCGTCCGGCCGTGATCCTGCTCAACGACGACGACCTGTCGTACTCCAAGGTCCGCCTCGACGACGAGTCCCTCGCCTTCGTCACCGAACACCTCGGCGACTTCGAGGCCTCCCTCCCGCGTGCGCTGTGCTGGGCCTCCGCCTGGGACATGACCCGCGACGCCGAACTGGCCACCCGCGACTACCTCTCCCTCGTCCTGTCGGGCATCGGCAAGGAGTCGGACATCGGCGTCGTGCAGTCGCTCCAGCGGCAGGTGAAGCTGGCGATCGACCTGTACGCGGACCCGACCGCCCGCGAGGCCCTGCTGACCCGCTGGACGGACGCCACCCTGGCCCACCTCCGGTCGGCCGAGGCGGGCTCCGACCACCAGCTGGCCTGGGCCCGCGCCTTCGCGGCCACGGCCCGGACGCCGGAGCAGCTGGACCTGCTGGATGGCCTGCTGGAGGGCACGCAGACCATCGAGGGGCTGGCCGTCGACACCGAGCTGCGCTGGTCGTTCGTCCAGCGGCTCGCGGCCGTCGGGCGCTTCGACGAGGAGGAGATCGCGGGCGAGTACGAGCGGGACAGGACGGCCGCCGGCGAACGTCACGCCGCCACGGCCCGGGCCGCCCGTCCGACCCCGGAGGCCAAGGCGGAGGCCTGGGCGTCGGTCGTCGAGTCCGACAAGCTGCCGAACGCCGTCCAGGAGGCGGTGATCGGGGGCTTCGTCCAGACCGACCAGCGCGAGCTCCTTGAGCCGTACACCGACAAGTACTTCGCGGTGGTCAAGGACGCCTGGGACTCGCGCTCGCACGAGATCGCCCAGCAGATCGCCGTCGGCTTGTATCCGGCCGTCCAGGTCTCGCGGGAGACCCTGGCGAAGACGGACGCCTGGCTGACCGCCGCCGAGCCGAACGCCGCCCTGCGACGGCTCGTCTCGGAGTCCCGTTCCGGTGTCGAGCGTGCGCTCAGGGCGCAGGCGGCGGACGCGGCGGCCGAGTAGCAGCGGCAGACGGTTGTACGGAGTCGGGGGCGCCCGGCGGTCGGAGGACCCGGTGGGTCCGGACGGCCGGGTGCCCCCGACTCCTTCTACTCGCGCCCGGCCGGGGCCGCCCGGTGGGTCGGTTCGCCGGCCCGCAGCAGGGCGGCGCCCGTGGGAGTCAGGGTGTGCAGGACGGCCGGGCCGTCGCGGTGGCTGACGAGGAGGCCTGCGTCGCGCAGCACGGTGGTGTGGCGGGAGGCCGACGCCGCGGAGACTCCCGCGGCACGGGCCAGTTCGCCGGTCGTGGCGCCGGTCGCCGTCGCCCGGAGGATGACGGCGCGGGTCGTGCCCAGAAGCGCCGAGAGCGGGGCCCGGGGCCCCTGGGCGCCGGTCTCGCCGGCGCGGGAGGCCTCGTGGCGCAGCGGGTAGGCCAGGACGGGCGGGAGACCGGAGTCGGCCAGCGACACCGGGCCGCCCCAGCAGAAGTACGAGGGGACGAGCGTCAGACCGCGTCCCTGTAAGTACAGATCACGGTCCTCGGGGTAGTCGACCTCCAGCGTGGGTCGCCGCCAGCGCATGTACGGCCCCAGCCCGGACAGGAGCGCGTCCGTACCGCCGTCCAGCAGGTTGCGGGCCCGGACGGAGCGGTCGGCGTCGATGTGCGCCTGAATGTGATCGCTGTGCGGACGGATGGCCACGTCGTAATAAGTCCGGACCGTTCGGACGAATTCCTTGCGCGGTCCGACGTCGGTCAGTTGTCGGGTCCAGTCGGGAGCGCCGTTCACCCGGTCCAGGATGTTCAGTTCTCGCAGCACGCGCTTGCGCGGAACGTCGAGGATCGCTTCCAGACCCGCGTCCAGGCCTTCGGACGCCTCACCGGGTGTGAGGAAATCCGGGAAATAGGTGCCTCCCGGATAAAGGGGCAGCAACACGTTGCGCACGGCGGGCGCGAGGCCCTTGCTGTGCAGCGCCTCGCGGGCGCTCCGATGCCAACCGGCATACGCCCACAGGCCCTTGCGTCTCTGGAAACGGAGCAGGCTGAAAAAGATTTCCCAGAGCGGATCCGGCCTGGCCGCCACTTGGACGCACGCGAGATCGGCGTCCGTGAAGTGGATTCGGAGCATTCGACTCCCCTCACTGACCACGGCTTTTACGCTCAGGCGGAAAAGTATGTCGATGCTGCGAGGGAGCTGACAAGGTCATCACGAAAGTCGTTCACGGATCGTCCGAAAACAGATCCGTGCGACCAACGACCCTGAGGGGGAACGAATGCCTTCGAGCTTTTTGACCAGGTCATTCGTCAGTACCGCCACCGTCGTCGCCATTGCCGGCGGAAGCCTGCTGGGCACGGGTGCCGGCTTCGCGGCGGCCGCGCCGGCCACCGCGCCCTCGGCGAACACCCGGTCCGTCGGCATCCTCGCGACGCAGAACTTCGGCCTCACCTCCGCGCAGGCCCAGAAGGTCCAGCGCTGGCTGGCGACGTGCTGGAACACCAACGACGGCAACGACGGCCGGCTCGGCACGAACAGCGGGAAGGCCTTCCAGCGCCGCCTGGCGACGTACCACGACCACAACGGCGCGATCAACGGCGACCCCGGCAGCGGCACGATCAGCGCGCTGCAGCGCCTGCTCCGGAGCTACGGCTGCACGGGCGCCTCCGACGGGATCGTCGGCTCGGGGACCCGGGCCGCGTTCAGGGAGTTCGCCAACTCGCGCTGATGCGCTCCGGTCGGGCGGCGCGTCCAAGTCGTACGGGGGTGGCGCGCCGCTCGGCCGGCCAGGATTTCCGAAGGAGACATCATGCGCACGCGTGTCCACCGCTCGGCTCTCGTCCGCGGCACCGCCGTACTGGCGGTGGCAGGGGCGCTCCTCACCGGCGCCCCCACGGCGAACGCCGCCGCGGCCGAGACCAACTGCAACCACATCGACGACGCCGCCCGGCCCACGGTCAGCCCCGGCAGCACGGGCAGTGCGGTTCGTCAGGTGCAGTGCCTCGTCAACTACTACAGCGGCTATCCCAACTGGCTGGAAGAGGACGGCGGTTACGGAGAGAGGACCCTGGCGGGCGTTCACTGGGTGCAGACCTGCAACGAGACCACGGGCGGTGCGGACGGCATCGTGGGTGCCAGTACCTGGTCCCGGCTCTACGCCCCCAAGGACGCCTGCGCCATCTCGGCCCTCTGACCGCATCCCACGCATCCGACAGGAAGAGCCATGACGAGTCGCCCGGACATCCCCGGCCCCCGCAGCACAGGACAGACGGTTTCCCCGCTGCCCCGACGGGCGTTCCTGGCCGCCCTGGGCGCCGGCGCCGCGCTCGGCGCGCTGCCCGGCCAGGCGTCGGCCGCGTCGGCCCCGTCCGCCTCGTACACGCTGCTGTCCCGTGCGGACTGGGGCGCCGACGAGACCCTGCGCTTCGGTGCCGGCGACACCGAGCGCTGGCCGTCCGAGTACTACCCGGTCCAGACGCTCACCGTCCACCACACCGCCGACGGCAGCGACGACCCGGATCCGGCCGCCCGGGTGCGCGCGATCTACCGTACCGACGCGGCCGAATACGGCGACATGGGCTACAACTACCTGATCGACGCGGACGGGTTGGTGTACGAGGGCCGCTGGTCCGGCACCGACGGCACGCCCGCGCACGACGCCTCGGGGCGGATGGTCACCGGGGCGCACGTCCAGGGGTACAACTCCGGCAACATCGGCATCGCCCTGCTGGGAACGCTGACCACCACGCCCGCGTCGTCCGCCGCACGCACCGCCCTGGTCCGGCTCCTGGCCGAACTCGCGGAGCGGCACTCGCTCGCCCCCTCGGGCAAGGTGGTCTACGTCAACCCCGTCAGCGGAGTCAGCCGGCCGGCGCCGGTCATCGGCGGGCACCGCCACTGGGCGGCCACCGACTGTCCCGGCACGGTGTACACGGCCATGCCGTCGATCCGCGACGAGGTCGCCGCCCTGCTCGGCTGACCGCCCGCTCAGCGACGCGACGCCAGGACGGGCCTCCGGACCTTCCGCACCCCGGCACCGGGCCCCGGAGCGGGTGAGCGCACCCCCAACTGCCCCACGACCGTCGCCCCGAACGCCAGCCCCATGCCCGCGAGCTGGAGCGGCGTGAGTGCCTGGCCGAGGGCTGCCCAGCCGACGAGCGCGGCGGTCAGCGGGGACAGCGGGCCGAGGAAGGTGACCTGGGTGGCGGTGAGCCGGCCGATGCCGCGGAACCAGAGCCAGTACGCCACCGCCGTGTTCGCCAGCGCGAGGTAGAGGTACCCGGCGGTCGCGCGGCCGTCCAGCGCGGGCGGAGCGCCCTCGACGAGCAGGGCGAGGGGCGCGATGAGCAGGCCTCCGGCGGTCAGCTGCCAGCCGGTGAGGGCGAGCGGGCCCACGCCGTCCGGGCGGCCCCAGCGCTTCGTCAGTACGGTGCCCGCCGACATCGACGCCGTGGAGGCGAGGGCGGCCAGCACACCCACGGCGTCCAGCGCCCCGGCCGCCTTCAGGACGACCAGACTGACGCCGAGTGCCGCCGCGATCCCGGTGAGGAGGGTGCGTACGGCCGGACGCTCGCCCAGGAACACCGCCGCGAGCCCGGCGACGAACAACGGGCCGACCGACGCGACGGCCGCGGCCATACCGCCGGGCAGCCGGTACGCGGACAGGAACAGCAGCGGGAAGAAGGCGCCGATGTTGAGCGCGCCCAGGACCGCCGCCTTCCACCACCAGGCGCCGCGCGGCAGCACCCGGGCGAGCGCGAGCAGGACGAGACCGGCGGGCAGGGCACGCATCAGGCCGGTGAAGAGGGGGCGGTCGGGTGGGAGGAACTCCGTGGTGACGGCGTAGGTGGTGCCCCAGGAGATGGGGGCCAGGGCGGTGAGGGCGATGACGGGAAAGAGGGCGGAGCGGTTCGCGGGCATGGGCGCACCTTCTGGGTAGGTCGGCGCTAAGTAGCTTAGCGCTAAGCTACTTTTCGTCAAGCTGCTTTCCACCGAGCTGCTTTCTCGCGAGTGACCGTTCGGCGCGCGCCACCGGCGATACTCGGCGCATGAGTGCACAGCCGCCGCAGCGCAGGGACCCCGTCGACGCGATCATCGGCCAGTGGGCGGAGGTGCGGCCCGATCTCGACACCGCCGCGATGGAGGTGTTCGGCCGCATCTACCGGCTCTCCCGCGCGATGGGCGACCGGACGGAGAAGGCCTACGCGCGGTTCGGGATCGCGCGCGGCGAGTTCGACGTGCTCGCGACCCTGCGCCGGGCGGGCGAGCCGTACACGCTCTCGCCGCGCCAGCTGTCGTCGACGCTGATGCTCACCACCGGCGGGATGACCGGCCGCCTCGACAAACTGGAGCGGGCCGGGCTGGTACGCCGCTCCCCCGACCCCCATGACCGTCGCGGCCTCCAGGTCACCCTTACGGAGGAGGGCCTGAGCCGCGTCGACGGATCGGTCGGCGCCGGCCTCGCCGTCCAGACGGAGGCCCTGGCCGCCCTGGACTCCGAGCAGGTCGGCCAACTGGCCGACCTGCTGCGGGAGCTGCTGAACGCCACGGAAGGCCCGCAACAGCCGTAGGACCGGGCGGAAAACACGCCGAGGGCGCCGTTCTCACCCCGTGCCGGACGGGACGAGAGCGGCGCCCTCGGAACGAGAGGTCGGGCCGTGGCCCGGAAGGTCAGGCCTTCGCCTTGGCGGGCTTGGTCTTCGGGGCACGGTCCGTGGAGCCGTCGAGGACCATCACCAGACCCGCGATCACCACGAACAGGGCGATCGGGGCAACGACATAGAGGCCCAGCGTCTCGATGACGCTCAGGCCCGGGCCGGGGTCGTCACCGTCGTCGCGGGTGAGCGCGAGCGCGGGAGACGTCATGAGCAGCATCATCAGCGTCGTACCGGCGACCAGGGCACCGGCGCGCAGGGCGTTCGTCTTGTCCACGGTGCAAAAGTAGCGAACGCCCGGCGGGGCCGCGCGCCCGGGGTGCCGTATGAGGGCATCGGACGCCCCGGCAAGGGCCCGGACGCCCCCGGCCTCAGGCGGCCCCGCCCGAACGCAGCACCTCCATCAGCGCCCGCAGCCGCGCCGACGCCGCCAGTTCCTCCAGCGTCACCGGCCTGCCCTCCGCGTCGGCGATGGGCAGCCGCCAGTTCGGGTACTGGTTCCAGGTACCCGGCAGGTTCTGCGGGCGGCGGTCACCGACGCCGTCCGGGAGCCAGACGCCGATCATGCGGGCCGGGGTACGGAGCAAATAGCGGTGGACGGCCTGGATCTCGTCCTCCTCCGCCACCCCCACGCGACCGCCACCCCCCTTCAGCAGACCGAGTCGGGAGAGCAGCGTCAGCCACTCGTTCGTGTCGGCGGCCGCGTCAGCCCGCTCCTGCGCCAGGGGGCTGGTCAACAGGCCCAGCCGGTCGCGGAGTTCGACGTGGTCGCCGGTGAGGCGGGCGGCGGTCGGCGGCAGGTCGTGGGTGGTGGCGGTGGCGAGGCAGTCGGCGCGCCAGTGGTCGGGGGGCAGGGGGCGCCCGTCGCCGTCCCAGTCCCGTTCGAACCACAGCACGGACGTACCGAGCACTCCGCGTTCGTGCAGCGTCTCGCGCACCCCGGGCTCCACGGTGCCCAGGTCCTCGCCGATCACGATCGCCCCGGCCCGCGAGGCCTCCAGCGCGAGGACGGCGAGCATGGCCTCGGCGTCGTAGCGGACGTACGCCCCCTCCGTCGGCGCCAGCCCCTGGGGCACCCACCAGAGCCGGAACAGGCCCATGACGTGGTCGATGCGCAGGGCGCCCGCGTAGCCGAAGAGGGACCTCAGCAGCTGGCGGTACGGGGTGTAGCCGGACTCGGCCAGACGGTCCGGCCTCCAGGGCGGCAGCCCCCAGTCCTGGCCGCGCGCGTTGAACGCGTCCGGGGGCGCCCCGACCGACATGCCGGACGCGAAGTACTCCTGCTGCGCCCAGGCGTCGGCACCCCCGGGATGCACACCGACGGCGAGGTCGTGCACGATCCCGACCGGCATGCCCGCGTCGCGTGCCGTCCGCTGGGCGTCGGCGAGCTGGGTGTCGGTGAGCCAGGCGAGGTGCGAGTGGAAGTCGACGCGGTCCATCAACTCGCCCCGGGCACGGGCGGTTTCGGCCGACCGGGGGTTCCGGAGACCGGCCGGCCAGCGTGACCAGTCCGAGCCGTGCACCTCGGCCAGGGCGCACCAGGTGGCGTGATCCTCCAGTGCCTCGCCGGCCCGCGCGAGGAAGTCGGCGTACGCGGCGAGCCGGCCCGGCCCGAGCGGTACGGCGCACACCAGCTCCAGTGCCTCGCGCTTGAGTTCCCACACGGCGTCCCGGTCGATCAGCGCGCCCTTCCGCAGCACGGACTCCCGCAGTCGCGCGGCCCGCTCCAGCAGCCCGCGCACCCGCTCGCGGTCCTCGTCCTCCTCGACGTAGGCGAACTCGGGGATGTCCTCGACCCGCAGATGCACGGGATCGGGGAAGCGGCGGGAGGACGGCCGGTACGGGGACGGGTCGGTCGGCGCCCCGGGCACGGCCACGTGCAGAGGGTTGACCTGCACGAATCCGGCACCGAGGGTCCGCCCGGCCCAGGCGCTCAGCTCACCGAGATCACCCAGGTCGCCCATACCCCAGGAGCGCCGGGACAGGAGCGAGTAGAGCTGGACGAGGATGCCGTACGAGCGTCCGGTGGGCGTGGGCAGCCGGGCCGGGGCGACGACGAGATGGGCGCGGGCGGTGCGGCCGTCGGGCGCGACGGCATGCAACTCGTGCACACCGGGCGGGAGCTGTTCGACCGCGTCGCGGATCTCGCCCTGTTCGGTGCTGATGCGCAGACGGGTGCCCCCGGGCAGTCCGGCCAGCGCGCTCGCCGTACCGTCGGCGCCGCACACCACTGTCGGCGGCAGCAGCCGTGCCGCCAGTTCCCGTTCCCGGGCGGCGAGGGCGTCCCGGACGGCCCGAGGGGTGCCCGCGTCGACGCCGAGCGCGGCCAGCACGGCGACGAGCGCGGAGTCGGAGGCGGCGACCGTACGGTCCGGGGAGGGGCGGTAGGAGGGAGCGACGCCGTGCAGCTCGGCGAGACGGGCGAGCGCGAGCCGTTCCCCGGCCGGCTCCTCCCCGCCCTCTCCGCTCTCGTGGCCCTCGGCGGGTTCGGCCGACCCGTGCAGGGACATCTACAGCCCCGCGAGGTCCGACAGCGCCGGGACCGGGCCCTCGTACAGCCCTGTGGGGTCCGCTTCGGCGTCGGCGTGCTCGCTCGTCATCGCCTCCGCGTCGGCGAGCGGGGGCTCGCTGGTGAGGGGCTCGGCGGCGGGCAGCGGCGGCTCACTGGTGAGCGGCGCCTCGGCGGCTGCGCTCTCGGCGCTGAAGATGTGTGCCGGTACGGCCACGGAGGCCTCCTTGTCGCGTACGACGGCTGACGGCGGTTGGCGGGTTTCATCGGCAGCCCTACCCAGTGGGCGCGATCGCAGACGTGTATGAACGGACGAACCACGGCGTCGACGGTCACATTCCGCGATTCTTCCGTCTCCCTCCTACTGGCATCCGTCGCCTTTCCGCCACCTCCTGTCCCCCTTCCGTCTCTCTTTGCTCATCTCCCCCACCTCGCGACACCTCCAGGCTGGGGCAAATCCGGCACATCGGCCACTCTCGTTGACACCCTCACCGCACGGATGGTGGGCTCGACGCGCTTCTGACACATCGTCGGGAGAGTCGGGGCGGATCGAGTGACGGAGAGTGGTGTGGGTGCGGCACGGGCGCGGTAAGGGGGCGGTCGCCCTGGTGTTCGCCGTTGTCGCCGGGGCGGCCCTGGGATCGGCTCCCGCAGCGGTCGCGGCCCCGCCCTCCCCCAGCAGCACCTCGGCCGAGGAGTCCGTCGCCGCCCTGCCGTCGGTGTGGCCCCGCCCACAGTCCCTGCGCGCGAGCGGCAACGGGCCGGTCGCGGTCACGGACGAGGTCGCGCTGATCGCGGACACGGGGGCCGACCCGTACGCGGTCGAGGCGCTCAGGGCGCTGCTGCGCAAGGCGGGCGCCCGCACGGTCTCCGCATCCGTCGCGGACCCGGACGTGCTGACGATCCTGGTCGGCGGGCAGGCGGCCGACGAGGCCCTCACCGCCCTCGGCGCCACCCCGCGCGCCGATCTCCCGCCGGGCGGTTACCGCCTCGCCGTCGGCCGGGTCGCGGGCCGGGACACCGTCGCCCTCGCGGGAGCCGGCGCGGACGGGCTGTTCCACGGAGTCCAGACCCTGCGCCAACTCCTCGGGCCGGAGGACGAGTTCGCGGGTGCCGTCGTACGGGACTGGCCCGGCACCGCCGTGCGCGGCACGACCGAGGGCTTCTACGGCACCCCCTGGACGGGCGAACAGCGGCTCGGGCAGCTGGACTTCATGGGCCGGACCAAGCAGAACCGCTACCTCTACGCCCCCGGCGACGACCTCTACCGCCAGGCCCGCTGGCGTGAGCCCTACCCCGCCGCGCGCCGAGCGGAGTTCCGGGAGCTGGCGCAGCGGGCGCGCCGCAACCACGTCACGCTCGCCTGGGCGGTGGCCCCCGGCCAGGCCATGTGCCTGTCGTCGGACTCCGACACGCGGGCACTGACCCGCAAGCTGGACGCCATGTGGGCGCTGGGTTTCCGGGCGTTCCAGGTGCAGTTCCAGGACGTCAGTTACAGCGAGTGGCACTGCGGGGCGGACCAGGAGCGGTACGGCTCCGGCCCCGAGGCGGCGGCCGGGGCCCAGGCCCGGGTCGCGAACGTCATGGCCCGGCATCTGGCGAAACGCCACTCCTCCGCCCCCGCCCTGTCGTTGATGCCGACGGAGTACTTCCAGGACGGTACGACGGCATACCGCGAGGCGCTGGCGGACGCGCTGGACCCGGAGGTCGAGGTCGCTTGGACGGGCGTGGGTGTCGTCCCCCGGACCATCACGGGCCGCCAACTGGCAGAGGCGAAGGCCGTGTTCAGGCATCCGTTGGTCACCATGGACAACTACCCGGTCAACGACTACGCGCAGGGCCGGATCTTCCTCGGCCCCTACACCGGCCGCGAACCGGCGGTCGCCGCCCAGTCGGCGGCCCTGCTCGCCAACGCGATGGCCCAGCCCCAGGCCTCCCGCATCCCCCTGTTCACCGCCGCCGACTACGCCTGGAACCCGCGCGGTTACCGCCCCGGCGCGTCCTGGCGTGCCGCGGTCACCGACCTCGCCGCCGGTGACCCGCGCGGCGAGGAGGCCCTGCACGCCCTCGCCGGAAACGACGCGTCCTCGGTCCTGGGCGCCCCCGAGTCGGCGTATCTCCGCCCGCTGATCGAGGCGCTCTGGCGGGCCCGTACGGCGACGGACGGCGCCGTGAACCGGACGGCGAACGAGACGGCGGAGGACGAACTGCGGTCGGCGTTCACGGTGATGAGCGGGACACCGGACCGACTGGCGCCCGCACTCTCCGCTCTGGCCGACGAAGTGGCGCCCTGGGTACGGCAGTTGGCGCGCTACGGCCAGGCAGGCGAGACAGCGGTCGGCATGCTGCGGGCCCAGCGCACGGGCGACACCGCGACGGCCTGGCAGGCGTACCTCACCCTCGCCCGCCAGAGGCAGGCGCTCACCGGCTCCCGGGTGACCGTCGGCAAGGGCGTGCTGGACCCGTTCCTCGCCCGGGCGCAGCAGGCGTTCACCCAGTGGGCCGGCCTCGACCGCGCACCCTCCGCGCCGGACGGCCGCACCGTCCGCTTCCCGCGCGCCCGCTCCCTGGCCGCCGTCACCGTGCTGAGCGTTCCCGGCACCGAGGGCACCCTCGAAGCCCGCGTCCCCGGCGAAGGCTGGCGTGCCCTCGGGGCGCTGTCCGGCACCGGTGCGACCCAACTCCCCGTCCGGGCACGCGTGAACGCCGTACGGGTGAGCGGGGCGGCGCCCTCCGGAGTACGGCATCTCGTCCCCTGGTTCGCCGACTCCCCATCGGTGGAAGTGGAGTTGGGGCGCGGCCAGGAGCCCGATGCGGGAGTGGACGCGGAGATCGGCGGTGCGGCGGTGCGGGTGCCGGTCCGGCTGACCTCGTCGCGCCCTGCCGACGTGCGGGGCACGAAGGTGACGGTCAAGGCGCCCCGGGGCATCCAGGTCCGTCTCCCCGGGCGCCCGTTGACGTTGCCGCGCGGTGTCCCGGTGGACACGGTGGCCGAGGTCGCCGTGGAGCGGGGGACGCCGGCGGGCACGTACGCCGTCCCGCTCACCGTCGGGGACGTGACGCGCACGCTCACCGTGCGGGTGTTTCCGCGTACGGCGGGCCCGGATCTCGCGCGGGGCGGTACCGCGAGTTCGTCGGGCGACGAGACGGCGGACTTCCCGGCGTCGGCCGCCAACGACGGTGCGTCCGGGACGCGTTGGTCGTCCCCGGCCGAGGACGACGCCTGGTGGCAGGTGCGGCTCGCGCGGCCGGCACGGCTGGGCCGGGTCGAGCTGCACTGGCAGGACGCGTACGCCGCCGGGTACCGCGTACAGGTGTCGCCGGACGGGCACGACTGGCGTACGGCGGCCCTGGTCCCGGACGGGCGGGGCGGGCACGAGTCGGTGCGGACGGACGAGCGGGACGTCCGGTTCGTACGCGTACAGGGGGACAAGAGGGCTACGCCGTACGGGTATTCGCTGTGGTCGGTGGAGGCGTACGCGGTGGCGGACTGACCGCTCACCCGGATCTCTCGAAGAGGTCGGCGAGCTTTTCCCGTCTTCACTATTCACTCAGTACATGTAGCGAGTGCATAATGATGGGCATGAGCACCCGCCACATCCTGCTGGGGCTGCTCGCCGGAGGGCCGAGCCATGGCTATGACCTCAAGCGACGGCACGACGAACGCTTCCCGCAGGCCCGCCCGCTGGCCTACGGGCAGGTCTACACGACCCTGCAGCGCCTGGTGCGCGACGGGCTCGCGGAGGTCGACGGCACGGACGCGGACGGCGGCCCGGAGCGGACCAGGTACCGGGCGACGGGCAAGGGAGCGAGCGAACTCGCCGACTGGGTACGGGCGATCAGCGCGCCCGCGCCGCACGTCGTCAACGAGATCTTCGCCAAGGTCGTCGTCGCGATCCTGGCCGGCGGGGACCCGGCCGCGTATCTGTTGGACCAGCGCGCCGCACACATGGAGCGGATGCGGGAACTGACGGCGGTCAAGTCCGTGCCGGGCTCGGACCTCTCGACCGTGCTCTCGGCGGACTACGCCCTCAACCACCTTGACGCCGACCTCCGTTGGATGACCACCACGGCGGCCCGGCTCACCACACTGACCGCGGAGGTCGACACGGCATGACCACCACCAACGGGGACACGTCCAGGGGAGACACCTCACCACCGCTGCTCGCGGCCCGCCGTCTCTCCAAGACGCACGGCAGGACGCCCGCGCTGCGCGGCGCCTCGGTCGCGCTGCGGGCCGGCGAGATCCTGGCCGTCACGGGGACCAGCGGCAGCGGGAAGTCGACGCTGCTGCACTGCCTCGCGGGAATCGTGCGGCCGGACACGGGCACCGTCGAGTACGCCGGGGAGCGGCTCGACACGCTGCCCGAGCGGCGGCTGAGCGAGCTGCGGCGCACGGAGTTCGGGATCGTCTTCCAGTTCGGCCAGCTGATACCCGAGCTGACCGTGCTCGACAACGTGGCGCTGCCGCTGCTGCTCGCCGGCACCGCGCGCGAGGCAGCGCACGAGCGGGCGGGCGAGTGGCTGGAGCGGTTCGGGGTGCTCGGGCAGCAGACGTCGCGGCCGGGCGAGCTGAGCGGCGGCCAGACGCAGCGCGTCTCGCTGGCCCGGGCCCTGGTCACCGGCCCGAAGGTGGTCTTCGCCGACGAGCCGACCGGCGCGCTCGACTCCCTCGCGGGCGAGCAGGTGATGGCGGCGCTCACCCACACGGCCCGCGAGTCCGGCACGGCGGTCCTGCTGATCACGCACGACGCCCAGGTGGCGGCGTACGCGGACCGCGAACTCAGGCTCAGCGACGGCGCGGTGACAGCCGACGGGGCCGAGACATCGGCGCAGGTGACCTCATGACACCGAACGGCACTCCCGGCCACGGACCCACGAGGTCAGGCCCGCGCCCGCCCCGGCGGCCCAGCCGCTCCCGTGCCCCGCACGACCGCGGCCAGGTCCGGCCGCGCGACATGGCCGCGGCTTCCCAGGAGGTGACCTCATGACATCGGCATCCGGCAGGATTTCCCGCAGGGGCTCCCTGCGCGCCGATCTGCGGCTCGCCCTGCTGCTCACCCGGGGTTCCGACCGGCGGGAGTGGTGGCGGGTCACGCTCACGGCGATCGGGGCCGCCCTCGCGACCGGGTTCGCGCTGGCCGCCGTGGCCGTCGCCTCGATGCGCGGGCACCACTCCACGTCCTTCGGCTCCGGGCTGCTGGACCGCCAGGGGGAACGCTCCGGCGTGGTCCTCACCCTCGTGCTGCTGCTCGTGCCCGTACTCGGGTTCCTCGGGCAGTGCGCGCGGGTCGGGGCCGTGCACCGGGACCGGCGGCTGGCCGCGCTGCGGCTCGCGGGAGCCGGCGCGGCGCAGGTACGGCGGATCGCGGCGCTGGAGACGGGGCTCGCCTGTCTGCTCGGCGCGGCGCTCGCCACCGTGTTCTCCGTGCTGTTCCTGGTGCGCGAGTGGTCGCAGCCACCGGTACTGCTCTGGCTCGGGATCGCGCTGGTCGCGGCGGCCGTGCCGGTGCTGGGCGCGCTGGTGGGCGTACTGGCGCTGCGCCATGTGGTCGCCTCACCGCTGGGCCGGGTACGGCGGGTGCCCCCGCGCGAGGGGCGCGGTCCGGGGATGCCGGTCCCGGCAGCGGCCATGGGCCTGCTGTTCGTGGGGGTGCTGCTGGCGCCGGACACGTTCGGCGGGTACGAGACCGCGCCGCTGCTGGTATTCTCCGTGGTGATCGTCACCGGTGTGGGCGCCCTGTGGCTGACCGGCGCCACCTCCCGGTTCACGGGGCGGATACTCGCGGCCCGTACCGCCGATCCGGCGACGCTGATCGCGGCGGAACGGCTGCGCGACGACCCGTGGGCCGCCGCCCGCACCCATGCGGCGGTGCTGCTGGTGACCACCGTGGGCACCGGGTTCATCGGCATCCGGGAGGTGCTGCTGACCTCGCTCCGCGACCGCGGCGAGAACATGCTGGCCGTGCCCATGTCCTTCTACACCACCGGCGTCGACCTGACCGGCGCCGCCGTCCTGGTCGCCCTGGTGATCACGCTCTGTGGACTCGGCGTCGGCACCGCCGAGTCGGTGGCGACGCGCCGCCGGGGTCTGGCCGCGCAGGCCGCCGCCGGAGTGCCGCGCGCGGTGCTCGGCCGGGCGCTGCTCCTTGAGACGGCCCTGCCGCTGGCGCCGGCGGTGCTGCTGGCGGGTGCCGGGGGCCTGGTGATCGGTGGCTGGTTCGCGGGAGTCGCCCACGACGGCAGCCGCTCGGTGCCGTACACGGCGCTGCTGGTCCCGCCCGCGGTGTACCTGTGCTGTCTGCTCGCCGCGGCCACATCACTGCCGCTGCTGCGCCGCTCGGTGCATCCGGCGGAGCTCCGGTACGTGTGAGCGGCCGGGCATGAGTGATCCGGCCCCGGGGAACGGGGGTTCCCGGGGCCGGATCGCATCCGTACCGTACGGACAGCCGTACGGGCATGTGGGTATACGAAAGCCCGGATGTCAGGCTGGGATGCCGTCGATCCGGGCCATCGCGTCGTCCGCGCCGTACGGCTGCAGGTATGGCAGCCAGCGCGGGTCCCTGTGCCCGGTTCCGATGATGCGCCAGGCGAGACCGGTGGGCGGGGCGGGTTTGTGGCGCAGCCGCCAGCCGATCTCGAAGAGATGGCGGTCGGCCTTGGTGTGGTTGCAGCGACGGCACGACGCCACCACGTTGTCCCAGCGGTGCTGACCGCCACGGGAACGCGGGATGACGTGGTCGACGCTGGTCGCGGCGGCGCCGCAGTACATGCACCGGCCGCCGTCGCGGGCGAACAGCGCCCTACGGGTCAGTGGAACGGGCCCCCGGTAAGGGACCCGTACGAACCTCTTCAGCCGGACCACGCTGGGTGCGGGGACAGTAACGGTCGCGCTGTGCATGAAGGCGCCCGACTCCTCCAGGGAGACAGCCTTGTTCTCCAGGACGAGGACGAGCGCGCGTCGGAGCGGTACGACGCCGAGTGGCTCGTACGACGCGTTGAGTACCAGGACATGCGGCACGGATGCCTCCTTGGGCGTCGGCGGCACGTGGCTCGCGCCGGGACGATCTGTAGTCAGTCTCCCCTCTCGCCCGGCGGCAGCGCCACCACGTCCCGGTAACGGGCTGGGAGTGTTTTCGACCACACCTTGTGTACGTACCCCGGGACCACACCCACTTCATCCCCAGGTGAGCACGGTCTCTCCCTCGAACATGGCGCCGATCCGCACGCGTTGCCCCGTTAGTGTGGTGGTTCTGCCCTTCCGGTGACCTTTCCGTGACCTGAACGACGAGCTCGACAGCGAGCCGACCGACGTAACCATCCGTACCGGGGGCAGGCCGCACTGGAGGTACCCGCCGTGTCCTTGCCCGTCGTCCTGCTGGCCGCCGATTCGTCGCCGTCGCCGACTCCCTCGGAGTCACCGACCGTTTCGGTCCCGTCTCTCCAGGACGCCCAGGAGAGCGCGACGAACGCCGCCAGCTGGGTCGAGCAGAACTGGTCCACCTGGCTCGCGATCG
Source organism: Streptomyces sp. ADMS (assembly GCF_033441795.1). Classification (NCBI taxonomy): domain Bacteria; kingdom Bacillati; phylum Actinomycetota; class Actinomycetes; order Kitasatosporales; family Streptomycetaceae; genus Streptomyces; species Streptomyces sp. ADMS. Next base: position 63,714 of record NZ_JAVFVX010000018.1, read on the forward strand.
GCCTCAAGGTCCTGCTGATCATGGTGATAGCGGTAGTGCTGAGAGCGGCGGTGCGGCGGGCGATCACCAAGCTGATAGACCGCATGAACCGCACGGTCCAGGCGACCGACGGCCCGGGCCTCGGCGGCCTGCTGGTCAATGTCGAGCGCCGCCGCCAGCGTTCCCAGGCGATCGGCTCCGTGCTGCGCTCGGCGGCGAGCTTCATCATCCTGAGCACCGCGGCCCTCATGGTCCTCTCCGCGTTCCAGATCAACCTCGCCCCGCTGCTCGCCTCCGCCGGTGTCGCGGGCGTGGCGATCGGTTTCGGCGCCCGCAACCTGGTGACCGACTTCCTCTCCGGCGTGTTCATGATCCTTGAGGACCAGTACGGCGTCGGGGACACGATCGACGCGGGGGTGGCGTCGGGCGAGGTGATAGAGGTGGGCCTGCGCGTGACGAAGCTGCGCGGCGACCAGGGCGAGATCTGGTACGTCCGGAACGGCGAGGTCAAGCGCATCGGCAACCTCTCGCAGGGCTGGGCCACGGCCGGCGTCGATGTGACCGTGCGCTCGGACGAGGACCTGGACCGGCTGAAGGCGACGCTCGACGAGGTCAGCGAGAAGATGGGCAGGGAAGAGCCCTGGAACGAGCTGCTGTGGGGCCCGATCGAGAGCCTGGGCCTGGACAGTGTGCTCCTGGACTCGATGGTCATCCGCCTCACGGCGAAGACGATGCCGGGCAAGTCCCTGACGGTGGAGCGCGAACTGCGCTGGCGCGTCAAGCGGGCCCTGGACGCGGCGGGCATCCGCATCGTGGGCGGCACCACCGTCATCCCGGAGGAGGAGCCCCTGGACCCGACGGCCGGTATGGCGGCCCCCTCGGTGTACTCGAACACCGGCTCCCCGCAGGCCCAGGCGGCCACCCCGCTGGCCGCCCAGCCGGGCGCGCCGAAGTAGCCGAAGCAGCCGGCGGGCACAGCAGAAGCCGTACGCACAGCGGCGGCGTCCCGGATTCCGGGGCGCCGCCTCCTGGCATGCCCCGCAGGTGACGACTCCGTCGCCGTGACGTTGCCCTTCCGGTTCCCCTCTTGACGCCCACCTTGGTCCAGCCCTACCTTCCTTCCATCTGACAGGAAACCTTCCTAACAGCTCGCTGCCGAAAGCCACCGACAGTGACCGTGAAAAACCAGGCGACGGAAAGGCGGGTGCAGACCCCCATGGCAGGAACCGCAGGCACGCCAGGCACCCCCCGCGTCCTGCGCGCCATGAACGACCGGGCCGCCCTGGATCTCCTCCTGGAGCACGGACCCCTGTCCCGCACCCGGATCGGCAAGCTCACCGGCCTCTCCAAGCCGACCGCCTCACAGCTCCTCGCCCGCCTGGAAGCGGCGGGACTCGTACTGGCGACCGGCACCAGCGAGGGCCGACCCGGCCCCAACGCCCAGCTCTACGAGGTCAACCCGACCGCCGCTTATGCCGCCGGGCTCGACGTCACCCCCGAACGCGTCCTCGCCGCGGTCGCCGACATCACCGGTCGCACCGTCGGCGAGTACGAACTGCCCACCCCCGGCAGACGGCCGGTCCAACCCGTCGTCCAGCAGGTCACCGAGGCCCTGGACGGCGCCGTCAAGGCGGCGGGGCTGGCCCGGGACGATCTCCGGCGGCTCGTCATCGGGACGCCGGGCGCCTTCGACCCGGGCACCGGCCGGCTGCGCTACGCCTCCCACCTCCCGGGCTGGCACTCCCCGGCCCTCCTCGACGAACTCGCCGCCGCGCTGCCGATGCCGGTGGAGTACGAGAACGACGTGAACCTCGTCGCCATCGCCGAGCAGCGGCTCGGTGCGGCCAGAGGACACGGCGACTTCGTGCTCCTGTGGAACGAGGGCGGTCTCGGCGCCGCGCTCGTCCTCGGCGGCCGGCTGCACCGCGGCTGGACCGGCGGCGCCGGCGAGGTCGGCTTCCTGCCCGTGCCGGGCACACCCCTCGTCCGGCAGGTCAGCAGGGCCGGCAGCGGCGGATACCAGCAGCTGGCCGGTTCCCAGGTCATCCCCGGACTCGCCCGCGAGCTGCACATCAGCCCCGTCCCGAGCGGCCCGTACGCCGAGGTCGCCGCCGCCCTCGTCGCCCAGGCCGCCGACATCAACGCCGGCCCCTACCGCCGGCTCCTCGAAACGTACGCGACCGGCCTGGCCACCGGTCTGGCCTCACTCGTCTCCGTCCTCGACCCCGAACTCGTCGTCCTCAGCGGCGCCTGCCTCACCGCGGGCGGCGAACCCCTGCGCGGTCTGGTCCAGGCCGAGCTGGAGGAACTGGCCGCGGCCCGGCCCCGGCTGGTCGTGGGCGACGTACGCGAACACCCCGTGCTGCGGGGCGCGCTGGAGAGCGCCCTCGCGACGACTCGCGACGAGGTCTTCGACACCTCCCGCTGAGCACCCCGCTCAGCCCCCCGTTCCCGCTCCCACCTTCGACTCCGGCGAACACGCGTACGCCGCCCTGCGCGCCGGCGTCAGCGGCCTCTTTACCACCCACGGCCCGGAGTCCTTCAAGGGTGCCCACCACACCGACGCGAACCTCACCATGACGGCCACCGTTCCTCACCCAGAAGGCGTTCGTCGAGGGCGTCACTCTCACCGGCGTAAAGGGTTGATCCTGCTGTGAAACTCACCGTGGTCGGCGGCGGTTCGACCTACACCCCCGAACTCATCGACGGTTTCGCGCGGTTGCGGAACACCCTGCCCATAGAGGAACTGGTGCTCGTCGACCCCGCCGCCGAACGCCTGGAGCTGGTCGGCGGGCTGGCCCGGCGCATCTTCGCCAAACAGGGGCACCCCGGGCGGATCGTCACGACCGACGACCTGGACAAGGGCGTCGAGGGCGCCGACGCCGTCCTGCTCCAACTGCGCGTCGGCGGCCAGGCAGCGCGACACCGGGACGAGACGTGGCCGCTGGAGTGCGGCTGCGTCGGCCAGGAGACGACCGGCGCGGGCGGCCTCGCCAAGGCGCTGCGCACGGTGCCGGTGGTCCTGGACATCGCTAAGCGCGTCCGACGGACCAACCCGGACGCCTGGATCATCGACTTCACCAACCCGGTGGGCATCGTCACCCGCGCCCTCCTCCAGGCCGGACACAAGGCGGTGGGCCTGTGCAACGTGGCGATCGGCTTCCAGCGGAAGTTCGCCGCCCTGCTGGGGGTGACCCCCGCCGACATCCACCTGGACCACGTGGGCCTCAACCACCTCACCTGGGAGACGGGCGTCCGCCTGGGCGGCCCCGAGGGCGAGGACGTCCTCCCCCGGCTCCTCACGGAACACGGCGGCCGGATCGCCGACGACCTCCGTCTTCCGCGTACGGTCCTCGACCGCCTGGAGACGGTGCCGTCCTACTACCTGCGCTACTACTACGCCCACGACAACGTCGTACGGGAACTGCGCACCAAGCCCTCCCGGGCGGCCGAGGTCGCGGCGATGGAGGAGGAACTGCTGCGGATGTACGGCGATCCGGCCCTGGACGAGAAACCGGAGCTGCTGGCGAAGCGCGGCGGCGCCTTCTACTCGGAGGCGGCGGTGGATCTGGCCGCGTCGCTGCTCGGCGGGGGCGGCAGTTCCTACCAGGTGGTGAACACGTACAACAAGGGGACACTGCCTTTCCTGCCGGACGACGCGGTGATCGAGACACAGGCGGCGGTGGGGCCGAAGGGGGCGATTCCCCTTGCCGTCGAACCGGTCGACCCGCTCTACGCGGGGCTGATCGCCAACGTCACCGCCTACGAGGAACTGGCCCTGGAGGCCGCACTGCACGGCGGGCGGAACCTGGTCTTCCGGGCTCTGCTCGCGCACCCGCTCGTCGGCCAGTACGACTACGCCGACACCCTGACCGACACCCTGATCTCGCACAACCGGGAGCATCTCGCGTGGGCATGACCGCACACGTCCTCGCCATCGACGCGGGCAACAGCAAGACCGACGTGGCGGTGGTCGCGGCCGACGGAGAGGTGCTGGCCACGGCGCGGGGCGGGGGGTTCCGGCCGCCGGCCGACGGGCTCGAAACCGCGGTCTCCGGACTGTCCGACGCCGTCGCCGAAGCCTTCGGCGCCGCCGGGGTCTCGTCCGTCGACCGGGTCTCGGCCTGTCTGGCGAACGCCGACTTCCCCGTGGAGGAACGGCGGTTCACCGCCGCGCTGCACGCGCGCGCGTGGGGCGCCGGTGTCGACGTACGCAACGACACCTTCGCGATCCTGCGGGCCGGGATCACCGAGCCGCGCGGGGTCGCCGTCGTCTGTGGCGCCGGCATCAACTGCGTCGGGATGACTCCGGACGGCCGCACCGCCCGGTTCCCCGCCCTCGGGCGTGTCTCCGGGGACTGGGGCGGCGGCTGGGGCCTGGCGGAGGAGGCCATGTGGCACGCGGCGCGGGCGGAGGACGGGCGGGGTGGTCCGACGGCACTGGCCACCGCCCTGCCCGCCCACTTCGGGCTCACCTCCGTGTACGCGCTGATCGAGGCCCTGCATCTGGGAAGCGTCGACAACGCCCGGCGGCACGAGCTGACGCCGGTGCTCTTCGCCACGGCTGCGGACGGAGACCCGGTGGCGTGTGCGCTGGTGGACCGGCTGGCCGACGAGGTGGTGGCCATGGCCACGGTCGCGCTCGGCCGCCTCGGTCTCCTCGAAGAGGAGACGCCGGTTCTGCTGGGCGGCGGTGTACTGGCGGCCCAGCACGTCCGGTTGACGGACCGCGTCACCGAGCTGCTGGCCGCGCGGGCCCCCAAGGCCGTCGCCCGGGTGGTGACGGCACGGCCGGTGCTGGGGGCGGCGCTGCTGGGGCTGGATCACACGAACGCCCCGGCGGAGGTGCACGCGCGCGTACGGCGCTTCTACGAGGTCTGACCGGCTTCGTACGGGAACCGAACAGATTCCTCCGGCGTATTCATGGGCAGGGGGGTGGTGCGGGGAGCGCGTGTGTGTCCGAATGCGGGACAGCGCGACCCAACACCACACCACCGCACTGCAACACAACGCGCCGCACTGCGATCCGATCAAGATCCAGTCAAGGCCGGTGCGGATTGTCGGTGCCGGGGGCGATACTGGCGGTGACGGATGACCATGGGGGAGGTCACAGTGACATCTACGAGCAGTGCGGCACCACCGGCGCCCAACTCGCCGGACGGACCCGGCACGTCAGGCGCGTCCGGCACGGCCGTCGCCTCGGGCCTGCCCGCCATTCCGTCGCAGGCGGGCGTGGGTCCGGCGCCCGGCGTCCCCCAGCCCCCGCGCCGCACCGCCTTCGCCGAGGGCGTCGACCAGTTGCGGGCCGCCGCGACCACCGAGCCCGGGCGCCTCAGGATCATCGGCGCCCTGCTCGCGGCGCTCGTCGTCGCGTTCGGTGCCGTCACCGCCTGGCAGATGACCGACCGTTCGTCCGCCGCGGACGACGTGCTGCACAACAGCCAGCCCCTCAGCTCCGCCGCCGCGGACATCTACAGCTCCCTCGCGGACGCCAACACCGCCGCCTCCAGCGGTTTCCTGGCCGGCGGGGACGAGACGGCGGCCTCCCGCGAGCGCTACCAGAAGGACATCCGCAACGCCGCCGCCAAGCTCTCCGACGCCGCGGCCAACTCCGAGCCGGGCTCCCCGTCCGCGGCCACCATCGCCGAGCTCAACAAGCTGCTGTCGGAGTACACGGGCTACATCGAGCGGGCCCGCGCCAACAACCGGCTGGGTTTCCCGGTCGGCGGCTCGTACCTGCGGCTGGCGAACGAGACGATGCAGGAGCAGATGCTCCCGGAGGCGGAGAAGCTCTACGCGAGGGAGAACCAGCGGCTGCGCTCCGACTACGCGGACGCGACCTCGTTCCCCTGGGCGGCGATCGGTCTCGGCGTCGTCGTGATCGGCGCCCTGCTCTGGGCCCAGCGGCGCAACTACCGGCGTACGAACCGGGTGCTGAACCACGGTCTGGTGGCGGCGACGGCCACCGCGACGATCGTCCTCCTGTGGCTGGTCGCCGGCCAGAGCTTCGCCCGCTCGGGCCTCAACGACTCCTACGACCACGGCATCCGCTCGCTGAACGCGCTGCACGACGCCCGGATCGCCTCCCTCAAGGCACGCGGCAACGAGAACCTGACGCTGGTGGCGCGCGGCGCGGAGACGGTCGAACTGGACGACGGCAAGATCGTCGACGCGTACGACCACGACTTCGAGGGCGACATGAGCGCGCTCGACGAGGGCCTGGCCGAGGCCGCGCGGCTCGCCGACGACCAGGCGGGCAGGAAGCCGGTCACATCGGCCGTCGGTGGCATGGAGGAGTGGAAGACGCGTCACGCGGAGGCGCAGGCGGCCTACGAGTCGGGTGACTTCCAGCTGGCACTCGCCCGGGTCATAGGGGACAAGAGCGACAAACCGACCGGCGAGTGCTTCGACAACGTGGACACGGCGCTGAAGACGGCGATCGGGCATGAACAGGCGGAGTTCCAGCAGGCGGCCGGGGACGGGCGGGACGCGATGACCGGCCTGCCGGTGGGCGCCGCGGCGCTCGCCGTGCTGGGCGCGGCGGGCGCGGTGCTCGGTATCGGGCGCAGGCTGTCGGAGTACCGCTGATGCGGTACGAAGCGGTGCGGACGCGATACGAAGCAGTACAGGGGAGCGCGGCGGCAAAGGAGTTCGGGCGATGAGAGGGGGCGTGACGATGAACGCACAGCGGCCTCTGCGGAGTCTGCGCACCGGCCTCCAGGTCCTGCGGGCCGGACTGCGCGGCTGGGGCGGTGTCGGGGCGATGGCGGCCGTCTGCGCCCTCGCGGTGGCTTTCGCGCTGCTGCTCCCGCTCACCCAGTCGCAGGGCGACGGCAGCACCGGGACCGGGGGCCAGGGGGTCGCCGAGGGCATTCAGGCGAGGGCCGCGGAGTGCGAGAACCCGCAGGACCAGAGCCCGGTGCCGTCCTCACTGGACGGGAAGACGATCGAGAAGATCAGGGCCCGCAAGGACCCGCGACTGATCGTCGGCGTCGACCAGAACAGCTACCGCTGGGGCTACCGCGACCCGAACGGCGGCCCGGAAGCGTCACTGGAGGGCTTCGACATCGACCTGGCCCACCGGATCGCCAAGGACATCCTCGGCGACGAGGACGCGGTCAAGTTCAAGGCCATCCCGACCAACCAGCGCATCCCGGCGATCAAGAACGGCCGCGTCGACATGATCGTCCGCACGATGACGATCGCCTGTGACCGGCTGGAGGAAGTGGCGTTCTCCGCCCCGTACTTCCTCACCGGCCAGCAGGTCCTCGCGCCCAAGAGCTCCACGATCAAGGGATACGACAAGACACTCGACGGCAAGAGGATCTGCTCGGCGGAGGGCTCCACGGCGCTCGAGAAGCTGGAGGCGGACAAGGCCGCGAAGAAGGCCGCGGTCGCCACCGCCGACATCCGCACCACCGTCCCCAACCAGCTCGACTGCCTCGTCCGCCTCCAACTCGGCCAGGTGGACGCCGTGGTGACCGACGGCGCGCTCGCCGCGAGCCAGGCCGCCCAGGACCCGACGGTGGAACTGAAGGGCGACACGTTCACCGAGGAGTACTACGGCGTGGCGGTGAAGAAGGGTGCGAACGACCTGGCGGCCCGGGTCAATCGCATACTGGAGCAGTACCGCCAGGACGGCGGCTGGCAGACGTCGTACGACAAGTGGCTGTCGCCGACCCTGGGCGGCGACTCGGAGTCGGCGAAGCCACCGGTGCCACGCTACAAGTGACGGTTCACCAACCGAACAACCAGTCAACGAGCCAACCAGTCGAGTAGTCGAGGTGATCGATGGGCGTCACGGGAGCCCCCGGGCCGGTGATGGACCGGGACGAGGTGGACCGTGCGCTGGCGCGGCTCGGCGCGGAGCACGAGGCCATCGAGACCTCTCTCCTCGCCCTCCAGGACCACGCGGGCCGCAGACTCCTCGAAGGCGCCGAGCTCACCGGCACGACGAAGGAGCGCTGGACGTCCGCGGAGGCCTCGATCACGCTGCTGTGGGCGTACTTCGACGCGTACACGGACGCGTTGCGCTCCGCCCGGGACATCCGCTCGCGCCGCCGCTGGTCCAGCCGCGAGGACCTGGCGGAGCTGACGGAGCTGCTGCGCGGCGAGTGCGTCACGGTCGCGGGCAGCGCGACGGCGACGGCCGGCGCGCCCACACTCCACGGCACCAGCAGGCTCAGCCACCAGTACTCTCTGGCCGGCCTGGTGGAACGGATGAACGAGCTGTACGCGACCTCACTGGACATGGTCGTCACCTCCGACGCGGTCTGGTCGGCACTGCCCGCGCGGATAGATCTACTGGCCGCCGAGCTGCAGCGCACGCGCCAGCTGGCGCACTCCGTGGGCGTACGCCCCGGCGAGCACCCGGCGGGCGACGACCTGGAGCGCATCACGCGCACGCTGACCGCCCTGCGCGAGCGGGTGATCTCCGACCCGCTGGCGTTCTGGCTGCCCGCGCAGGGCAGTTCGGCGCCCGGCGGCGGCCGTCCGGACACCACGGTGTACGACCGTGAGGCGCGCGCCCTGGAGGACGTACGCCGGGAGATCGACGCCGTGCTGACGGTCCGCCAGGACGCGGAGGCCCGGCTCGTGAAGCTGCGTGACCTGTTGTCCCGCGCGGACCGCACCCTCGCCGAGGCGCGCAGCGCGCGCGGAGAGGTGCTGGCGAAGATCGCCGCGTCCGAGGTGCCTGCCGTGAGTGGCCCGCCCACGGCGCTGCAGGAACAGGTGTCGATGGCCGCCGAGTACCGCAGACACGCCCAGTGGCACCGTCTCTCGCCGCTCCTGGAGTCCCTGGAGGCGAAGGCGGAGGACGAACTGATGCGCGCCCGCGAGTCGTTGACGGCGGTCACCCAGCCTCTGGCGGTCCGCGCGGAACTGCGCGGCCGGCTCGACGCCTACAGGGCGAAGGTCGCCCGGCACGGACTCGCGGAGGACCCGCTGCTGATCGAGCGGTACGACGCGGCGCGCCGCATGCTGTGGAGCGCGCCCTGCGACCTGCGGGTCGCGGAGCAGGCCGTGCTGCGCTACCAGCAGGCCGCCGCCGAGTTCTTCGGCGGCCCGCGGGTGCCCGGCCAGACCGGGCCCGGTGACCGGAGGGGGGAGTACTGATGACCGCGACAGAGCAGCAGAAGTGCCAGCGGCCCGACTGCGAGGGCAGTTACGAGGACATGGGCGGCGGCGAGCTGTACTGCGACACGTGCGGCCTCGCGCCGGTCGTGTCGGCCACCGGCATGGTCGGTTCGCCGCCCACCGGGGTCACGGGGAGCGGCAAACGGCGCTCGGGGAACGGAAGTTCGTCCTCGGCGAGTTCCCGGGCGTCCTCCCCTTCCTCCCGTACCTCCCGGACCTCCCGCTCCTCGCAGTCCCGCCGCTCGGTCTCCGGCCGGCTGTCGCGGTCCCTGTCGGGGAAGGCGACGGGCCGTTCGGTGTCGGTGCGCAGCTCGGGTTCGACCGCCGGGTCCTCCGGGCGGGGCCGGCTCGGCGCGGGCCTGGTCGAGGTGCCGGGTGTGCCGCGGCCCGACCCGCGCGCGATGGTGCTGGAGAACCCGGAGGTTCCCGAGCGCAAGCGGTTCTGCTCGCGCTCCGACTGCGGGGCGCCGGTGGGGCGGGCGCGCGGCGAGGGCCGGCCGGGGCGTACGGAGGGGTTCTGCACGAAGTGCGGGCACCCGTACTCCTTCGTGCCCAAGCTGAACGCCGGTGACATCGTGCGCGGCCAGTACGAGGTGGTGGGCTGTCTGGCGCACGGTGGCCTCGGCTGGGTCTATCTCGCCGTGGACCGGGCCGTGTCCGACCGGTGGGTGGTCCTCAAGGGCCTGCTGGACACCGGGGACCAGGACGCCATGGCCGCCGCGATCTCCGAGCGGCGCTTCCTCGCGGAGATCGAGCACGCCAACATCGTGCGGATCTACAACTTCGTGGAGCACCTCGACCAGCGCACGGGCTCGCTCGACGGCTACATCGTCATGGAGTACGTCGGCGGCAAGTCGCTGAAGGAGATCGCCAACGACCGGCGCACCCCGGCCGGCAAGCGGGACCCGCTGCCGGTGGAACAGGCGTGCGCGTACGGCATCGAGGCGCTCGAAGCCCTCGGCCATCTGCACAGCCGCAACCTGCTGTACTGCGACTTCAAGGTCGACAACGCGATCCAGACCGAGGACCAGCTGAAGCTGATCGACATGGGCGCGGTCCGCAGAATGGACGACGACGAGTCGGCCATCTACGGCACGGTCGGCTACCAGGCGCCGGAGGTCGCGGAGGTCGGCCCGTCGGTGGCGTCCGACCTGTACACGGTCGCGCGCACCCTCGCCGTCATGACGTTCGACTTCCAGGGCTACACGAACGTGTTCGTGGACTCCCTGCCCGACCCCGACCACATCGAGGTCTTCCGCCAGTACGAGTCGTTCTACCGGCTTCTGGTCCGCGCCACCGACCCCGACCCGGCCCGCCGGTTCGCGTCCGCACAGGAGATGTCCGAGCAGCTGACGGGCGTACTGCGTGAGGTCGTGTCGCTCCAGACGGGGCGCGCCAGGCCCGCGCTGTCGACGCTGTTCGGGCCCGAGGTGAAGGTCACGGACTCGGAGTTGTTCGCGACGCTGGACGGGGACGTGTCGCGGCTCGGGGCGCGCGCGGTGACGCCAGGGAAGAGGTCCGCGGCGCCCGCCGCCGAGGTCGCCGGTGGCACCACCAGGGCGCTCACCGGCGCCCCGCGGCTCGTCAGGGCCATCGACACCGGTGCCGCCGCGCTCGCGCTGCCCGTGCCCCGCGTCGACCCGTCCGACCCCAACGCGGGCTTCCTGGCGGGGCTGTTGGCCTCGGCGGCCGGGGAGCTGATCGCCGCCCTCGCGGTGGTGCCGGCGCAGTCGACCGAGACAAGGCTGCGTCAGGTGCGGGCCCAGCTGGAGAACGGCGACCCGGTGCCCGCCCTGCAGTCGCTGGTCACGCTGGAGGAGGAGCGGCCCGACGACTGGCGGGTGGTCTGGTACCAGGGCGTGGCCGCGCTGGTGACGGGCGATCACGAGGGCGCCGCGCTGTCGTTCGACGCGATCTACGACGCTTTCCCGGGCGAGAGCCCGCCCAAGCTCGCTCTCGGGCTGTGCGCGGAGGTGCTGGGGCAGCTCGACAACGCCGCGGAGTACTACCGGCTGGTGTGGACGACCGACCCGAGCTATGTGAGCGCCGCGTTCGGCCTGGCCCGCGTCCAGTTGGCGGCGGGCGACCGCCGTAGTGCCGTGAAGACGCTGGAGTCGGTCCCGGAGTCCTCGATCCACTACACGGCGGCCCGTGTGGCCGCCGTACGGGCACGGCTGCGGCACCGGACGGCCGTCGCCGCCGACGCACCGTTCCTGGACGATCTGATCGCGTCCGCCGGGCAGGTGGAGGCGCTCGCCGGATACGGTCTGGACGCGGTCCGGCGGGAGCAGCTGTCGGCGGAAGTCCTCGGCTGCGCGCTGGACTGGATACTCTCCCAGGGCCAGGGTTCCGCTCCTCCTGCCGTCGGGGGGCGGGTGCTGCTCGGCAGTGACCTGGACGAGCGTGGTCTGCGCTTCGGGCTGGAGCGTTCGTACCGGACGCTGGCCCGGCTCGCGCAGGGCGGCGAGGAGAGGATCGACCTGGTGGAACGCGCCAATCGTTACCGCCCCCGGACGTGGGTGTAGTTGATGTCCCAGATGCCCCAGCCGACCGCCCTGTCCAGGTGCCCGAACTGCGAGGAGCCGCTCGAATCGGGCGACCGGTTCTGCGGCGCTTGCGGGTACGACCTGTCGGCCGTGCCGCCGCGCCCCGGCGACTCCCCCACGCTCACCCTGAGCGGCGCCCTCGCGTCCGCGCAGCCACCACCTCCGGAGGCCGCTTCCGTGGACTGGCCCCACGCGCCCGAGACCAGCACTTCGGGCACCCCGGCGCCGGTGCACCTCGCGACCGATCTCCCGGGCACCGACTCGGGTGAGACCGCGCTCCCAGCGGTTCCGGGCCGGCCGCCGATGCCCGATCTGCCGCCCACGGGCTCGCGGGTCTCCCCCGCCACGGGCGTCCGTTTCGACCGGGCCGGCGGCGGCGAACCCGACGAGTACCCGCTCCAGGCGCCGGTCCCCCGCGCCGCCGAGACCTCGACGCCCCCGGCCGGCACAAAGGTGTGCGTGGCCTGCCGGGCGGGCCGCGTCGACCTCGACGGCTACTGCGAGAACTGCGGGCACGCCCAGCCGCGCGAGCGCGACCACATGGAGGACGAGGTCGGCCCGCTCGCCGCGGTCACCGACCGGGGCCTGCGCCACCACCGCAACGAGGACGCGTACGCGATCTCCCACACCACGCTGCCCGACCGCGCGCCCGCGCTGGTCGCGATCGTGTGCGACGGCGTCTCCTCGGCGACCCGCCCCGACGAGGCCTCGCTCGCCGCGTCCCGGGCTGCCGGGAACCTGCTGATGACTGCCCTGCCCCAGGGCACCCATCCGCAACAGGCGATGCACGACGCGATCATCGCCGCCTCGCACGCCGTGAACGCGCTGGCCGAGGAGCCCGCCGGGGCCCGCGAGCACTCCCCGCACCACAACTCCCCGGCCTGCACCCTGGTCGGCTCCATCGTCACCCCGACACTCCTGGTCGTCGGCTGGGTCGGCGACAGCCGCGCCTACTGGGTCCCGCTGGACCGCTCCACCGCCCCCGCCCGCCTCACCGAGGACGACTCGTGGGCGGCGCAGATGGTCGCCGCGGGCCTGATGAACGAGGCGGAGGCGTACGCCGACGAGCGGGCCCACGCGATCACGGGCTGGCTGGGCGCGGACGCGTACGAACTGGAGCCGCACACCGCTTCCTTCAAGCCGGACCGGCCGGGTGTGGTGGTGGTGTGCACGGACGGACTGTGGAACTACGCGGAGTCGGCGGACGAGATGGCCGAAATTCTCCCGCCGGACGCCGTGTCGCGCCCGCTGCACGCCGCCCGGGTCCTGGTCGGCCACGCCCTGGACGGCGGGGGCCACGACAACGTAACAGTGGCCGTCGTGCCGTTCCCCGCCCCGTCTCAGGGGGCAGGATCGGCCTGAGGCCCTGACACGGGGGTGCCCTCAGGAGGACCGGAGGGGACTGGTCCGCATACAGTCACTGCTCCACGGATGTGGGGTTCGAGGGGGAGCGAAGCACGCATGGCCAATTTCTCGAAGTCGAACGTGCCGCAGTTCTCGGTGGACGTCTACCAGAACGAGTACCTGCCCGACGGCGGCCGTGAGGTCAACGCGATCGTGACGGTCACCGCGACCGGCGGCGGCACGGTCGGCACCGCCGTCGCGGCACCCCACCTCTACTCACCCGGCCAGGGTCCGGACGCGGCCGTGGCGATCATGGTCGACTGCTCCGGCTCCATGGACTACCCGCCGACCAAGATGCGGGGCGCCCGGGAGGCGACGGCCGCCGCGATCGACGCGCTGCGCGACGGTGTGCACTTCGCGGTGATCGGCGGCACGCACCTCGCCAAGGAGGTCTATCCGGGCGGCGGGCGGCTCGCGGTGGCCGACGCGACCACCCGCGAGCAGGCCAGGCAGGCGCTGCGCCGGCTGAGCGCGGGCGGCGGCACGGCCATCGGCACCTGGCTGCGTCTCGCCGACCGGCTGCTGTCCTCGGCGGAGGTCGCCATCCGGCACGGCATCCTGCTCACCGACGGCCGCAACGAACACGAGTCACCCGAGGACCTGAAGGCCGCCCTGGACTCCTGCGCCGGCCGCTTCACCTGCGACGCGCGGGGTGTGGGCACCGACTGGGAGGTCAAGGAGGTCACCGGGATCGCCTCCGCGCTGCTCGGCACGGCCGACATCGTCGCCGACCCGGCCCACCTCGCCGCCGACTTCACGCAGATGATGGAGACGGCGATGGGCAAGGAGGTCGCGGACGTCGCCCTGCGCCTGTGGACCCCGGTCGGCACGGAGATCAAGTTCGTCAAGCAGGTGGCGCCCACCGTCGAGGAGTTGACCGAGCGCCGCACGGAGGCGGGTCCGCGCGCCGGCGACTACCCCACCGGTTCCTGGGGAGACGAGTCGCGCGACTACCACGTGTGCGTCGAGGTGCCCTCCGCCGGCCTGGGCCAGGAGATGCTGGCCGCCCGTGTCTCGCTGGTGATCCCGCAGCCCGACGGCAGCGCCCAGAACCTCGGCGCGCAGGGCCTCGTACGGGCCGTGTGGACCGACGACATGACGGCATCGACGTCGATCAATCCACAGGTCGCGCACTACACGGGTCAGGCGGAACTGGCACAAGTCATCCAACAGGGGTTGGATGCCCGCAAAGCGGGTGACGTCGATGGGGCAACCGCCAAGCTGGGACGGGCCGTTCAGCTCGCCAGCGCCTCCGGAAACGCGGATACTGCGAAACTGCTTTCGAAGGTGGTGGACGTGGTCGACGCCGCGGCAGGTACTGTGCGACTGAAGGCGAAGGTCGAAGAGGCCGACGAGATGACACTCGAAACACGGTCCACGAAGACTGTTCGTGTAAAGAAGTAACCGAACAAAACGTAGCGAAGAGGAGAGGGGGAAGCGCCGACATGCCGACCTGCCCGAACGGACACCAGTCGGGTTCCGACGACTGGTGCGAGGTCTGCGGTCACCGCATGGCCGGTGCCGTGCCCCCGCCCCCGCCGCCACCCCCGGCGCCCGGCTACGGCTACCCGCCGCCGGGTTCCGCCACCGGGGCGCCCGGCAGCCGCTCGCATCTGTCCGCCGTGCCGGACGCCGAGCAGGAGCTGTGCCCGCAGTGCCGCACCCCGCGTGAGGGGGGCGCTCCGTTCTGCGAGGAGTGCCGGTGGAACTTCCTGACGAACACGGCGACCTCGTACACCCCGGCCGCCCCGCGCCCTCCGGCGCCGGGCCAGGGACAGGGACAGGGACAGGGACAGGGACAGGGTTACAACGCGGGTCCCGGTGGCGCGGGTCCCGGCCAGCGGTTCCAGCCTCCGCCGCCCGGCCCGTCGTACGGCGGCGGTGGTGACGGCTACGACTACCAGAGTTCGCGCCCGTCGCAGATGAACCGCCCCGCCGAACCGATCCCGCCCTTCGGCGGCGACCCGTCGCGCCCGGTCCCCCCGCCGCCGGGTCCCGCACCCGGTGGCCCCGGCCGTCCTGGCGGCACGTCCGCCGGCGGGCCGCAGGCGTATCCGCCCAGCGGGCCCGGTGGATCGCAGGGATACCCGCCGCCCGGCCCTCCCGGCACCTCCGGAGGGCCGCAGGGGTACCAGCAGCCCGGCGGCGCACCGCAGGCGTTCCAGCAGTCCGGTCCGCCCTCTCCGCCGGCGTTCCCGCAGGAGACGGGCCGGCCCGGTGGCCCGCAGCACGGCGGCGGCTTCGGCGGCGGTGACGACGACTGGGTGATCTCCCCGCCCTCCGGCGGACCCGGCGGTGCCCGCACGGCCCCGGGCCCCGGCGGCGGCTACGGCTATCCGCAGCCCGGCTCGACGCAGGCCCCGCCCGCACACGGCGGCGGCTACGGCCAGCAGCAGCCGCTGAACTGGTCCGCGACGATCGGCCCGGACCGCGAGTACTTCATGGCGATGATGCAGCGCTCCGGCCCCGAGGCCGCGGGCCTGAACCTGCCCGCGTACTCGCCGGAGCAGCAGCGCGCGCTCACAGGCAACCAGATCACGATCGGCCGCCGCCGCCACTCCACGGGCGAGTCCCCTGACATCGACCTGGCGGTGCCGCCGGAGGACCCGGGCGTCTCGCACCAGCACGCGGTGCTGGTCCAGCAGCCCGACGGCAGCTGGGCGATCGTCGACCAGAACTCGACGAACGGTACGACGGTCAACAACTCCGAGGAGCCCATCCAGCCCTTCGTCCCCGTACCGCTGCAGGACGGCGACCGGGTACACGTGGGCGCGTGGACGACGATCACGATTCGCCGGGGATAGGGCTTCAGACGGGAAGGGGCCAGGCGTACGGACCTGTGGGTTCGTCCAGCCAGGCCCACTCCCGGTCGCCGCTGACGGTGATCCCGTACCTCTCCCGTACCGGTCGACCCTCGCGCTCCCACAGCGCGTACGCCTCCTGCGGTTCCAGGCTGCCCTGGGTGAGTTCCAGCAGGAACCGGAACAGTTCGTGCTCGCGTGTCCGGGCCGGGAGCGCGCCCAGGTGCGGGATGCCGGGCTCCGGCCTGCTCTCCCCCCGCAACGGCACGAAGTAGGCGGACGTGTGCAGGAAGCGGCCCTCGGCGTGCTCGGCGTCGTGGACCGTGAGGGCGGCCAGGCCGGTGGCGAACGGCGTCAGGATGCGCGCTCCGGGGCGGCACTGGGCGAGCCAGGCGCGCGGGACCGAGGTGAGCGTGCAGGTCGCGATGATCCGGTCGAAGGGGGCGCGCTCGGGCACTCCGCGGGCGCCGTCGCCGGTGACGACGGCAGGGTGGTGTCCGGCGGCGGCCAGATGCCGGCGGGCCGACTCGGTGATCTCCGGGTCCAGATCCACCGTCGTGACGAGCGCGTCGCCGAGACGATGCGCCAGCAGCGCCGCGTTGTACCCCGTACCGGCGCCGATCTCCAGGACGCTGTGCCCGTCCTCGACCTCCAGGCCGGCGAGCATGGCGGCCATGAGCGAGGGCTGGCTGCTGGAGGAGAGCAGCTCGCCGTCGCGCACCCGGGTCGCGAGCGGCGCGTCCGCGTAGGCGCCGCGCACCCAGCGCTCCCGGGTGCGCCGGTCGGGGCTCTCACCCCACAGTCGCTGCCGGCCGGTCACGGCACCGGCGTAGTAGTACGGCACGAACAGATGCCGCGGCACCGCCTCGAAAGCCTCCCGCCAGACCGGGTCGCTGTCCCAGGCCCCGCTCGCCTCGATCACGCGCACGAGCTCCGCCCGCGCCGAGGCGGCGAGCTCGTCAAGGTCCTTGTCCCTGCCCTCGTGGAGAGCGTGCGCACTCATACGTACACTGTCCTGCGCCTGACGCCGGGATGCGAGCGCCGATACCGGACGAAACGGAAGCGGAGGCTCGGTGCGGCCCGAACGGGGTGGTCCTAAGCCTTGAGTCCTCGGCCGGTCCGTCTGAGACCATGGTGAGGTGAAAGAGATTCCGCGCGGCACGCTTCAGGAGCAGACCTTCTACGAGCAGGTCGGCGGCGAGGAGACCTTCCGGCGCCTCGTGCACCGGTTCTACGAGGGTGTCGCCGAGGACCCGCTGCTGCGGCCCATGTATCCGGAGGAGGATCTGGGCCCGGCCGAGGAGCGGTTCACGCTGTTCCTGATCCAGTACTGGGGCGGCCCCACGACGTACAGCGAGAACCGCGGCCACCCCCGGCTGCGGATGCGCCACGCCCCGTTCGCCGTCGACCGGGCCGCACACGACGCGTGGCTGAAGCACATGCGGGTCGCCGTGGAGGAACTCGGCCTCTCCGAGGAGCACGAGCGGATCCTGTGGAACTACCTGACGTACGCGGCGGCCTCGATGGTGAACACCGAAGGCTGACGAGGCCTTCAGCGGACGCTGACGTCCAGCGCCCCGAGTCCCGCCCTGCGTACGACGATCGATCCGTACGGAGTGCGCAGCCGCAGCCACGCCCCTGACGAGACCAGCGCGAGCGGAGCCTCACCGGATGCCTGGGCGCCCGGTGCCGGCCGCAGGAAGCCCAGCGACTGCGCCGCGTGGACGGCCCGTACCGGCAGGTGGGTGTCGCCGACCGTCCGGGTCCAGATCTCCCGCCCGATCCGGTCGAGTTCGGCCCGGGTACGCAGTTCCGGCGTCAACTCCTGGGTACGGGACCGGAATTCGACGACCGCTGCGGCGACCGTCGTGCGCAGCGCGTCCGGTGCGGGCAGCCCGGGCTCCGGTCGCCAGCCGCCGCGAGGGGGCAGTACCCCGGCCCAGGGCGGGCCTGTCACCGCGGAGGGGACGGTGAGGGTGGCGGCGGACTCGTCCACCGCCTCCAGGAGTTCACCGGCCGACACGGTGGAGTCGAGGGCGACGTCCAGCCCGTTCTCGTACGGCTTGGCGAGCCGGGCCGCTCGGATCGCGAGGACCTCGAAGGACGGGGGCCGCCCGAACACGGCGAGCGCGGTGCCCGCCGCCTGGAGGCGCACCGCTGCTCCACGGTCGTAGTGGAGCAGCCGGGCGAGGAAGGCTGCGACATCGGCCGCCTCCCCCTCGTCGGCCAGGTGCAGAACCGTCATGCGGCGACGGCCCTGCCTTCTTCGTCGCCCTCGTTCTCGTCCTGGTTATCGTCCATGTACTCCTCCAGGAACTCCCGTTCCTCGGAGGTGATGCGGCGCGGACTCTGCGTCGCGAAATCGAACGGTACGACGACCGTCGAGGCCTGGACGTACACCTGCTCCGCGTCCTTGACCTCGTAGGTGAGCGTGAAGGACGCCGCCCTTATCCGCGTGACCCAGAGCTCGATGTCCACGGGCGCGTGCCGGTGGACCAACTGCCTCTTGTAGTCGATCTCGTGGCGCGCCACCACGGACCCCTGCTGGAAATCCTTGTCCGGGCGGAACAGGAAGTCGATACGGGCTTCCTCCAGGTAGCGGAGGAAGACCACGTTGTTGACGTGGCCGTACGCGTCCATGTCCGCCCAGCGCAGCGGGCAGCGGTAGATGTGCCGCAAGATCAGTCCCGGGTCAGCTTCTTGTAGGTGGCGCGGTGCGGGCGGGCGGCGTCGGCGCCGAGCCGCTCGATCTTGTTCTTCTCGTAGGACTCGAAGTTGCCCTCGAACCAGAACCACTTGGACTCGCCCTCGTAGGCGAGGATGTGCGTCGCCACCCGGTCGAGGAACCACCGGTCGTGGGAGACGACCACCGCGGCACCCGGGAACTCGAGCAGCGCGTTCTCGAGCGAGGACAGGGTCTCGACGTCGAGGTCGTTGGTCGGTTCGTCGAGGAGCAGCAGGTTGCCGCCCTGCTTGAGGGTGAGCGCGAGGTTCAGGCGGTTGCGCTCACCGCCGGAGAGGACGCCGGCCGCCTTCTGCTGGTCCGGGCCCTTGAAGCCGAAGGCGGACACGTATGCGCGGGACGGCATCTCGACCTGGCCTACGTTGATGTAGTCCAGCTCGTCCGAGACCACGGCCCACAGCGACTTCTTCGGGTCGATGTTCTCGCGGCTCTGGTCGACGTACGAGATCTTGACGGTGTCGCCGACCTTGATCGAACCGGAGTCCGGCGTCTCCAGCCCCTGAATCATCTTGAACAGGGTCGTCTTGCCGGCGCCGTTGGGGCCGATGACGCCGACGATGCCGTTGCGCGGCAGAGTGAAGGACAAGTCGTCGATGAGGACCTTCTCGCCGAAGGCCTTGGTGAGGTTGTTGACCTCGACGACGATCGAGCCCAGACGCGGGCCCGGCGGGATCTGGATCTCCTCGAAGTCCAGCTTCCGCATCTTGTCCGCCTCGGCGGCCATCTCCTCGTACCGGGCGAGACGGGCCTTGGACTTGGCCTGGCGCCCCTTGGCGTTGGACCGCACCCAGTCGAGTTCTTCCTTCAGACGCTTGGCGCGCTTGGCGTCCTTCTGGCCCTCGACCTTGAGACGGGAGGACTTGCTCTCCAGGTACGTCGAGTAGTTGCCCTCGTAGCCGATGGCGCGACCGCGGTCGAGCTCCAGGATCCAGCCGGCGACGTTGTCCAGGAAGTACCGGTCGTGGGTTACGGCGACGACGGTGCCGGGGTACTTGGCGAGGTGCTGCTCCAGCCACTGCACGGACTCGGCGTCCAGGTGGTTGGTGGGCTCGTCGAGGAGCAGCAGGTCGGGGGCTTCCAGGAGCAGCTTGCACAGCGCCACGCGGCGGCGCTCACCACCGGAGAGGTTGGTGACGGGCCAGTCGCCGGGCGGGCAGCCCAGGGCGTCCATGGCCTGCTCCAGCTGGGTGTCCAGGTCCCACGCGTTGGCGTGGTCGAGGTCTTCCTGGAGCTTGCCCATCTCGTCCAGGAGCGCGTCCGAGTAGTCGGTCGCCATGAGTTCGGCGACCTCGTTGAAGCGCCGGAGCTTGCCCATGATCTCGGCGGCGCCGTCCTGGACGTTCTCCAGCACGGTCTTGGACTCGTCGAGGGGCGGCTCCTGGAGGAGCATGCCGACCGTGTAGCCGGGCGAGAGGAAGGCATCTCCGTTGGAAGGCTGCTCAAGGCCCGCCATGATCTTCAGAACGGTGGACTTACCGGCACCGTTCGGGCCGACCACACCGATCTTCGCGCCGGGCAGGAAGCTCAGCGTCACGTCGTCAAGGATGACCTTGTCGCCGTGCGCCTTGCGCGTCTTGCGCATGGTGTAAATGTACTCAGCCAAGAGAAACCGTCCGGCAGCTTGAAATCTGGCAGTGGTGGGATACACCCCATCTTGCCGTACCGCCACCCCTGCGGGGAAACGAGTACGTCAGCGGCCCCGGGCGCGTGGAAGGCGGGCCGGGGCCGCGTGGTTCAGTGGGGTCACCGTGCGGTCACACGCTGTCGAGTTGTCAAGGTGCGATGTCGATCGCGCTCACTGCCGGCCGCCTGCCCCGTGCAGCTCCTTCTTGCCGACGAGGAGCACCACGCCGCCGCCGATCACCAGCAGGACGATCGCCATGCCCGCGATCATCGGGGTCGCGCTGGAACCACCGGTCTCGGCCAGGTTGACGCCCTCGGCGGGGAGGTCGCCCGCCAGGGCCGGGCTCGGTTCCCTGAGCGTCTGGGCGGAGTCGCCACCCTCGTCGCCCTGCGTCTCACAGTCGAGGACGCCCGTGAACCGCTGCTCGAAGCCGTTCGGGCCCCTGATGGTGAAGTCGTACGGCTGGTCCTCCTGCAGGGGAATCGTCACCGTCCGCGACGCCCCGGCCTCGATGGTGTGCTCGAATCCCATCAGCTGGAACGTGAACACCTCGTCGCCCTTGTTGGCGGCCGTGATGTCCACGCCGTTCCTGGCGCAGTTCTTCTGCGCGGACAGCGCGGGGACGGGACCCGTGGCCGCCCAGTTCGCAGTCGCCGTCGCGGAGACCGTGGACTCGCTGGAGCCGGCGAGGATCTGGGTCTGGCTCCTGCTGTCGGAGGTGAAGGCGCGGCCGACCGGCACACTGGTCGAGGCCTGGACGCTGAGCGCGGCCGAACCGTCCGGCGCGTCCTCGGGCACCTCGAAGAAGACCTGACCGCCGTCGACCGCGGACGTGACGGCCTCGCCGTCCTGGTCGACGACCCTCACCCCGCTCGTCGCGGCGTCGGCGGGCGGTATCACCGTGACGCTGTCCGCGTCGGTGTGCACCGTGACCGGGCCGAGCAGCTCACCGGGGTGGCCGGAGACTGCGGGCGGGTCGAGGGTCAGCGAGGCCTCGGGCTCCGCGAGACTCCGCGCGCTCCTCTCCAGGTAGTCCGCGAGCTTCCCGGCCTGCGGGTCCACGGCGTCCACGTCCGCGCCGTCCGAGTAGCGCCATATGGCCACCTGGGTGCCCGCCGCCGCGTCCTGCTCGGTGAGACCGGCCGCACCCGCCCGGCCGGCCAGCGCCGCGAGGTCGTTCACCTGTGGGTAGGAGTTCTGCAGGATCCAGCGAATCCTGCCCGCGTCCTTGTTGCCGCCCAGGGAGGTGCCGCTCCAGGAGGTCTCCTGGTACTTGGCGTCCTTCTGTGTCGGGTTGTGCAGGTCGACGCAGTACGTCTGCAGCGTGCCGCCGTTGTCGACGGACATCTCGAAAAGGCCCGCGGACACCTGCTGGTCCCCGTCGTCCCCGTGGACGACGGCCTCGCCGTACGTCTTCAGCCCGCCTATGGTGGCGGTCGCCCCGCCCTGCTGCTGCGGAGTCCCGTCCGCGACGGCCGTGCCGGCGGTGACCAGCACGCTGGTGACGGCGAGACCGGACACCATCGTCGCGGCGGCGAGCCGGGCCGCCGCCGCTCGCCCGCGCCCGGAGGGCGCAGAGAACGAAGAAAACACAGAATTCCCCTTCGAGCAGGACTCGTTGACGTGGGGGGTGCGGTCCCACCAGCAGCATCAGAAGCCCCGTGAGCTATGCCCGGCATCCTAGGGACGGGGGCACACCGCATTTCCCAGTCCTGTCATCGGACAACCGATCCGACTCGGAATCGTTATCGCCAAGATCATCCGCATGCCGGTCAGTTCACCGATAAGCCTCAGTTCGGTCAGCGCCGGCGCTCGCCCCGGCCTGACGTCACGTCACCGCCGCCGGCTCCCGCCGCTGTTGAGCCCCCACGCCGCCCTCGCCGGCCACCGGCGTCTCCCAGCTGGGTTCGGGACGGGACGACACCGCGGCCTCGCCCTTGAGCGGGCCGGCGGAGCGTCGGAACGCCGACGTACCCCGTGCGAGGTCGTGGCCGATCGCCACGGCGTCGATGTCGGCCGACGTCCAGCTCTGTCCGTCGCGCATCTCCGTGCGAACCTTCAAGCGGCCCTGGACGATGACCTGTTCACCCACCGTCAGTGACGCTCCGACGTTCGTCGCGAGTGCCCGGTTCGCCCACACCGTGAAGAAGTTGGTGTGCCCGTCCGTCCACGTGTTCTTCTCACGGTCCCAGTAGCGCGAGGTCACCGCGAGCCGGAACCTCGCCGACGCCCCCGACGCCAGGTCGCGGTACACCGGCTGTGTCGCCACGTTGCCCACCGCGCACACCATCGTCTCGTTCATGCGAACCACCCCTCCAGGCCCCGGCGCTCTCGCGCCGGCGGATACCCGTACGGGCCCGTCCCGTACGGCTGTGTCTGGCACGGCGACCGTGCTTTTCTCCGGTCACCGCTGCGCGCCGATCTCGTCCGCCGCGATCGCCGCGAAGCCAGAATGCATCCGCCGGGCCGAGCCCGCTGAGACCTGTGGACTACCGGCCGGTTGTGGAAAACTCCGTCACCCGGCCGAGGGACCGATAAGCCCCTCTCACCTCACTCCTCCAAAGCTCCACCCCTGCGACCTGCGGTTTCCCCGTCCACTCAGCCGAACATACGTACACAGCACGGACCCGCCGAGGCCCACCCGGCTCCCCACGCTCACCCCACCACCGCCCGGGCCCCCGTGACCCTCCCGTACTGCTCCCGTACCTCGCGATACCGCAACAGTTCCGCCGCCACCGGATCCAGTACCCGGGCCCGGCCGCAGCCGGCCGCCGCTTCCCGCAGCCGCCGTTCCGCCTCCAGGCCGTACCGGCGGGCAGGTCCGCGAGCCGCCAGTCTGCAGCTCCACTCCACGCCAGGACCGCCGACGATGCCCAACGACATCAACAGCACCGGCACGCCCAGGTTCGGCGCCATGACCCCGACGATCTGGCCCACCAGCCACAGCCCGCCGACGATCTGAAGGATCGTCATGGACGCCTGCGCCAGCACGGCGACGGGCCACCAGCCCGGCCGGGTCGGCCGTCCCGAGGGCGTCCCGGCCCGTGCCGCCAGCTCGTCCAGCGCCTCGGGCAGGCCCTGCGCCCCGCGTACGGCCGCCTCGCGCACCGCCAGCGCCCACGGCGCGGGCAGCCCGGCCGACGCCCGCTCCGCCACCGTACGGACCGCCTGTTCGACACGCTGACGGGCCGTGGCCTCCTCGTCCGGCTGCGCGCGTACGGCGAAGCGGCCGGTGGAGGGTTCACGCCTGTCCTGGTACCAGCGCCACAGCCGCAGCCACGGTGTGCCGCATGCGCGGTTGGCGTTGCGCAGCCAGGCGCGTTCGGCGGCCTGACCGGCGGCGGTGGCGCCCACCGCGTCGGCGAGCCGGTCGGCGAACTCGTCCCGGGCCCGTTCGCTCAGCCCGGCTCGCCGTCCGGTGGCGTAGACGGGCCGCAGCTGCCACGCGGCGGCGTCGAGGTCGGCCGAGATCCGGCGGGCCGCGGCCCCGCGCTCACCCACGAACTGCCCGAGCGCCTCGCGCAGTTCGCCGATGCCGTCCCCGGTGAGCGCGGACAGCGCCAGTACGGTGGCGCCTGGTTCGCCGTACTCCCCCAGGGCGATGCCGTCCTCGTCGAGCAGTCGCCGGAGGTCGTCGAGAACCTGGTGGGCGGCCTCTCCGGGGAGCCGGTCCACCTGGTTGAGGACAATGAACATGACCTCCGCGTGCCCGGCCATGGGCCGCAGATACCGCTCGTGGAGGATTGCGTCCGCGTACTTCTCCGGGTCGACGACCCAGATGACCGCGTCGACCAGCGCCAGTACACGGTCCACCTGTTCGCGGTGCTGGACGGCCGCCGAGTCGTGGTCGGGCAGGTCGACCAGGACCAGGCCACGCAGTTGCGCCTCCGCCTCCGCGCTCTGCAGCGGGCGCCGGCGCAGCCGTCCCGGGATACCGAGCCGGTCGATGAGGGTCGCGGCACCGTCGCTCCAACTGCACGCGATGGGCGCGGCGGTGGTCGGCCGGCGTACCCCGGTCTCCGAAATGGCCACTCCGGCGAGGGCGTTGAAGAGCTGGGACTTGCCGCTGCCGGTGGCTCCGGCGATGGCGACGACGGTGTGCTGCCCGGAGAGTCTGCGCCGGGCAGCCGCCTCGTCCAGGACGCGGCCGGCCTCGGCGAGCGTTCTGCTGTCGAGCCGGGTACGGGACAGCCCCACGAGTTCACGGAGCGCGTCGAGCCGGGAGCGCAGCGGCCCGTCGTACGCCAGCGGCATCACGGGCTGGGCGGCACTGGTGGAGACTCGGGTCTCGACGACCGTCTCGCGCGGGGGAGCGTCTTCGGAGACACGGCGCGCGATCAGGCCGTCGTCCCAGGCGCCGGAGGACCCGGATTCCGTACGGGGGTCCTTGGGGGCGGAAGGGGCGCCGGAGCCGGAATCGGCCGCCACGCGCGCGTGGCGGCCGCCATCGGAAGGGGTCTCCCCGGGGGCGTCACTCTCGTTGCTTTCGCCGCTGTCGGGCGCCCCGCCATCGCCGACCTTCACCTCCTCCCCCTCCGTCTTTTCCTGCTTCATCTCCTGCTTCCGTTCCCCCTGCTTCCGCTCCCCCTTCTTCTCCTGCCTCTCCGCCTTCTTCTCCTCGTTCTTCTGCATCTCGGCTTTGTCGCCGCCGGACAGACCCTCCTGTGGAGGCACGTTTTCAGCCGATGCGTCGTGGTGGTCCTGGTCCGTGACGGCGGTCACCGCGGTCACCTCTCCTTCTGCAGTACGGACAGCGCGGCGATGAGTTCGGCCTGGGGCTCCGGATGGACGTCGAGGGCGTCGAGCGGGGCGAGGCGGCGCTCGCGTTCGGTGTGCATGACCCGGTCCAGTTGGTCGGCGAGCAGCCGTCCGCCGCGGTCGCGCAGCCGCAGGGCGCCGTGGGCGCCGATGCGCTCGGCGAGCCCCTCGCCCGCGGAGCGGGCCCGTCTGCCGCCCAGCAGTGCGGTGGCGACGAGCGCGGCGACAGCCTCGACGTCCGGGGCGGCACTCCGGTCGAGGTCGCGCAGCTCCTCCTCCGCGTACTCCTCCAGCTCGCGCCGCCACCGTCGTACGGCCATCCCGATGCGGTGCTCGACGCTCTCCTCGGACGGGTCGCGGCCCGTCAGGCCCGGGGCGTCCGCGGCCGGTTCGCGGCGCCAGGCGTCGTCGACGCGTTCGTCGGCGGCGGTCACGGAGCAGAGCAGGAGGGCGCAGAGGCTCTCCACGAGGGCGTCGAGGAGTTCACCGGCGGAGCAGTCGAGCGGGAAGGCGCGCCACCGCTTCAACGCGTCCCCGGCGAGGACGGCGCCGGCCTGCAACCGCCCCCGTACGCGTGCGTGCTCGCTGTCGTAGGCCCCGTCGACGGCCGCGGTGAGCCGCAGGGCGGCAGAGTACTGGGCGGCGGACGCACTGGCCAGCTCGGGCATGCGGGACTTGAGGGAGTCGAGGACCCCGTACGCCGTACGGGCCATGACGTGTTGCCGGCCGGCCGGGTCCTGCGCCTGCTGGGTGAGCCAGGCGCGCAACGGCGCTACCGCGGTGGCCGGAAGCAGCCCACCGCCCCAGGCGGACTCGGGCAGTTCGGGCACGGTGAAGCGCGGTACGTCACCGAGGCCGGCCTTGGTGAGGAGGGCGCCGTACTGCCGGGACACCTCGGACACCACCTGGTGGGGCACCCGGTCGAGGACGGTGACGAGAGTGGCGTCGTAGTCCTTGGCGGTGCGCAGGAGATGCCAGGGGACGGCGTCGGCGTACCGGGCGGCCGTCGTCACCATGATCCAGATGTCGGCGGCGCAGATCAGTTCGGCGGCGAGGACACGGTTGTCGGCGATGAGGGAGTCGACGTCGGGGGCGTCGAGGAGGGCGAGCCCGCGCGGCAGACTCTCGGCGGTCTCGACTCGCAGCACCCGCGTCCCGTCCTCGCCGGGGAGCAGCAGTTCGTCGCCGGGGTCCCGTCCCGGCTCCTGTTGGGGCACCCACACGCGCGTGAGGTCGGGCAGTACCCGCATCCCGCTGAACCAGTGATGGTCCTCGGGATGGCAGACCAGCACCGGTGTCCGGGTCGTGGGCCGCAAAACGCCGGCCTCACTGACCCGGCGTCCCACAAGGGAGTTGACGAGGGTCGACTTGCCGGCCCCGGTGGACCCGCCCACAACGGCGAGCAAGGGCGCTTCAGGTTCCCTCAGGCGGGGCACCAAGTAGTCGTCGAGTTGCGCGAGCAGTTCGTCGCGGTTGGCACGCGCGCGTGGAGCCCCCGCCAGGGGCAGCGGAAAGCGTGCGGCGGCGACACGGTCGCGCAGGGCGGAAAGTGCGTCGAGCAGCTGAGGCCGTACGTCCAAGGTCACCACATGTGAAGAATGCCCAATTTTAGGGGAATTCTGAAGCATATGAGCATGTCTGCGCGCCGACGGAACACAAGGGACGGAAGGGATGACTGGGACGTAGGCATAGTCCAGGCATAACGAGTGCACAACACCCGATGCGCGAGACGGCAAAAGCGGTGCACGATTCGTACCTGCCTGCGATTATCAGGACCGCTTCACCGAACCTCCACATTGAGCCACGGAGGCGAAGCAACCAGGACAAGGACACGGGAGCCCTATCCTTGTCCCCGGCAACGTCAAGGACCAGCCCACACCCGGGCCAACCACGACAGAGGCCACCACACCCGGCCCCCGTAGCTCAGTGGATAGAGCAGGCGCCTTCTAAGCGCTTGGCCGCAGGTTCGAGTCCTGCCGGGGGCGCTCTGCACACGCATCGCTTCCGCCCTCCCTCCGGGAGGGCGTTTTTACTGGTCAGGGGCATGCTAGTGGGCACGGTATCGCGGCAACGCAGGCCGGACCGACTCCCTGGCGGCGAGTGCGGCAGTCCGGTTGAGAGCGTTCCGCACGGCTTCTGGCGAGTATTCCTCCACGGCAACCGACCTCGGCGTCCCCGCGACCACAGAGCCCGTACCGGCCGAAGACCTGCTCACCCGCCCGGGGAGCCACATCGCTGCGCAGCGGTTCCCGGCTACGCCACGATCACCCATACGACGGTGATCAGCAGCGCCGGCACGGGCCGCACCCAGGGCGCCGGGCGCGCCTGAGCCCAGTCAGCGGCGTCGATGGACGACCAGATGGGCGCACCCGCCGGAAGGGAGCCCGACGGTATCGGGACAGGGGTGACGGCGGTTTCGGACACACGAGGATGGTCCGGTACGCACCCACCAACACCGGTCGCCCACCGCCATGGGGCCCGCGAAAGGCGTCGGCCTGGCATCACAGGGCGCCACGGAGCCCGGCGGCCAGCCTGTGACGCATGCCACATAAAGGAGTTGTGAGGTTTTGGGCAACCCTTTGTGTTCGCTGCCGGTCATGTCTGCGCACACATCGTTCACTCCTGCCTCTGAGGTTCGTATGAAGCTTCGCCGTTCCCTGGCCCTCGCCGCCGCGACTGCCGCCATCACACCGGCCGTCCTCCTCGCGGCTCCGGCCGCGTATGCCACGGACGGCAGCCCGTCGCCGACGGTCAGTGAGACGGCCCCGGCCGAGGAGGAGTCCACACGCGCGGCGGACGACACCACGCCGCCCGCCGACGAATCCACCCCGGCCACCGACGAGTCGACCCCGGCAGCAGACGAATCGACCCCGGCCGGGGAGGAGTCCAGCCCGGCCGCCTCCGACTCCGCGTCGCCCAGCGCCCCGGCCACCGTGTCGGCCTCCCCCTCCGCCTCCGCGACGACGCCGCCCGCGCCGGGCCCCGTGGAGTGCGAGGACGACGAGGACATAAAGATCGACGAGGACCTGCACACCGGCCTGTCCGGCCTGCCCTCGAAGATCGTCGCGGGCAGCGGCTTCCACGGCTTCAAACTCGACGTCAAGAACACCGGCAGCCACAGCTACCAGCGCGTCGATCTCGGCGTCTTCGCCGCCCAGATCGACGAGGACGACTTCTTCATCGACACCAGCTACCTCACCCTGCAGTTCAAGGACCCCTCCACGGGGAAGTGGACCGACATCTCCCTCGACGAGAACGACGAGGGCGCCGGCTACCTCGGCTACACCGACATCAAGGCCAACGAGTCCTTCTCCGTCGACCTGCGCCTGTCCGTGGACAAGACGGCCCCCTCCGGCCTCGGCTTCGCCATCACCATCGGCATGTACGCCGACGACGAGGGCAACTGCGTCTACTCCGGCGACGCCAGCTTCTACGAGTTCGACATCCTCGCCGCCGGATCCGAGCCCGGCGACGTCGACGACTCCGAGCCGCAGGGCGGCAGCAACCCCCTGCCGAACAAGCCGACCGGCAACACGCCGATCGACCCGGAGGGCAACCTCGCCGACACCGGCGCCGGCTCCATGCTCCCGACCATCGCACTCGCGGGCGGCGCCGCCGTCGCCGTCGGCACCGGCGCCGTCTTCCTCGTCCGCCGCCGCAACACCGGCAGCACCGGCACAGCCGCCTGACCACCACCCCAGCCCGAAGGGGGCCGTACCTGCCAACCGCAGGTGCGGCCCCCTCGCCGTACCACCCCGACGGACACCGGCACGCCTGGGCGCCCCGCAGCCCCGCAGAGGACCACCGGAGCCAACCGCTTGGATGCCTCTCCCCCATGGCCCACGTCGCAGCACAGTCGGCTATGAGGTGCCATCTCCGCGCGCGATGCAGCCGTGATATCTGCTGAGTCGCTATGAGTTCTGACGTCCCCGGTCCAGTTCGGGTGACAGCTCGGCCGTGGCGCGGGCGCACGGCCAGCGAGGCCACGCGCCCCCCGCGGCGAATTCGGTCTTCGCCAGGGCGCCCTGACCGCGGCGTTGTCCTCGGCCATGCGCCGGGGGACCTGCGGGGGACCTGCGGGGGACCTTACAAGGAAGAAGTAGCGCCACCCGGTAAGCTCCTCGCCGGAGTTCCGCGAGGAAGCCGTCCAGATCGCGTTGACGTCAAACCAAGACGATCTCCGAAGTCGCCCGGGAGCAGGGACGAGAACGGTTACGCACGTGACAGCCAGCGGCCGGCGATCGGCAACCGGCGACCGCCTTCGCGCCGGGACTGTCGTCCCTGCCCGGATCTCATGGGGTGATCTTCACGGTGCTGGACACGGTGACCTGGTCGATGTCGGAGACGCGCACGGTGGCCCGCATCGTCCAGGTCCCGGCGAGCGGAAGGTTGAGGTTGTCGCTGCCCCAGTAGCCGCGTTGGTCGACCAGTTCGGCGTCGAGCGGGCCGACGCGCTGTGCGGTCTGGGTGAAGGTGAGGCGCAGTTCGGGGATGGCGATGAGGCTTCCGTCGGCACCGAAGACCACGGCCTCCACCACGTTGCGGCCGACCCGGCCCGGTTCCAGGGTGACCTGTACCTTGCCGCTCCCGGCGGGGGCACCCGTGTCGAAAGGGACCACCACAAGGGTTACGTTCGACTGCCCGACGGCCGTGGAGGCCGCCGCGGACCCGGTGGCGGCCCGCCCCGGCTGGCTGCCCGTCAGCACGGTGGTGACCGCGAGCACCACGACGCCGATCCCCACCTCTGCCAGCACGGGCCTGCGCAGGCCGCGCCGCTGGGCCTCGGGGCCGGGCTCGGCAGTGCCGGACCCGGCGTCAGGCACCGTCGTGCGGTCGGGCGGAGAGCTCTGGTCGCCACCGCCCACGGCGACCAGCGCCGGTTTCACCTGGGGCACCCGCAGTAGCCCTCTTGTCCAGTTCCGCGAGTACGACGCCGCCACCAGCATGAGGGCCACGGCTGCGACCTTCAGGGCGAGCGTCCTGCCGTAAGGGGTGGTGAACGCCTCCCAGGAACCGAGTCCGCGCCAGGACTGGTAGACGCCGGTGGCTGCCAGTACGGCCACCGAGGCGAGTGCGAGCCGGGAGAAGCGGGCCACCGCGGCGGGCGGGAGCGGGTCATCGGCCGGTGCCCTGAACAGGACCGCCAGCAGCGCGGTCAGCCCACCCAGCCACACGGCCATGGCGAGCAGGTGCAGGACCGAGGAGACCATCGCCGCAGGCACTTGGATCCCCGCGGAGGCGTGCTCGGCCGCCGCCCAGGTCCCGGCAAGGACGATACTGAGGGCGACGCCCGCCGCCGCCGTGCCTCGGCCGGCCTTCCACTCGGACCGGCCGCGCCTGAGGAGCAGAGCCACCAACAGGAGCAGAGCCAGGCGGACCAGCAGTGCGATGCCCGGCCGGCTGTCCACCGTGCTCCGCAGCAGGCGCGGGTCGAACACCCCGGCCGGTCCGTCCCCGCTCGCGTATGGCCCGCGTATCAGCAGCAGCACGACCGTCGACAGCACCAGCGCCCACCACCCGGCCGCAAGCGGCCCGCGCACCACTCGCACGGCCGTGGCCCCGGGCCGGCAGACCAGGACGAACACGGCGCCGCCGATCAGCAGGGCCAGGCCCCCGTACGCAACGTAGCGGCCGATGCCGTACAGCGTGTTGACGGCCGGATCCACGGCCGGCTCGGCAGCGGCTTCGGCGCGGGTCTGCGAGGGCGCTCCTATGGAGAAGGTGAAGGCACCGGAGACGGCGTGGCTGTCCTCTGACAGCACTCGCCAGGAGACGGTGTACGTGCCTTCCTTCAGGTCGCCGGTCAGCGGCACGCGCGCGGTGTCCGCCTTGCCGTCCGCGTGCTCGGGGTCGCCCGCGGTGACCGGGCGGCTGTCCGGGTCGAGGACGCGCACCGAGTCCTCGGCCAGGGCGACGGACTCGGTGAAGGAGACCGTCACCCACTTCGGCGCCGTCTTCAGCACCATGCCCGCGCTCGGGTCGCTGCCGGTCAGCACCGCGTGTGCCGAGGCCGGTGTCGCGCCGCCGAGCAGGACACCGGCCAGCACGGCGGCCACCACCAGCAGTGCCCTGCCCACGCGCCCGCCCTGCTGCGCCTGTCGTCGTTCCACGTCATGTCTCCGGGTCGGCTCTTGGGTCTCGGAGGCGTTCGGACACGTGCGGACGCATCCGACGCCGTGCTGCCCTCGGGGCCGTACTCCGGCCGCGCGGACAGCACACGGGCGGGTCAGATGCCGCAGGAGGCCCGGCGCCCGGCCTACCGCCACACGCCGCCGCCCCCCACGAGCGGCACGGCGATCACGGAGCCGGCGCACAGACCGGTGGACGAGCCGCCGTCCTGTGCGGCGGAGGGATTCCCGGCGGTCCGGGCGTCGGCCGCCGTCCCGGCGGGTGTGCTCTGTGCGGGTGCGGGTGCGGGTGCGGCGTCGGTGGATGGGCTGCGGCCGGGAGGGGCCGTGTCCGATGCCGCGGCCCCTCCCGGCCGCAACCTCAGGACGGGGGCGAGCTGTTCGGGCTCCTGCCCGCCAGCGGGCAGTTCGGACATCACGACAGGGGCGTGATGCCAGACATGCCCGCCGCCCACGGGCATGACCACATGACCGCCCACGCCATGAGCCGCGTGGCCGACCCGGACGATCCCGGCGGGGTCCGTATCGTCGGCGATCTCCAGTGCCAGATGCATCGCGCCCTGTACGGCGAGGGCGCATCACAGAGCGGCGGGGAGCGCGGAGCGCCGACGGACGACGGGCCGGATCACGACGAACTGTGCTCCCGCCACCGGCATCACGAACCGCCAGGGCACCGCTCCGTCGGCGACGGCGTGATGCCCCGGGGCGGCGACCACCGCGCCGGGTCAGGGCGAGGACGCCTGCCCTGACCCGGGCCGCGGCACGATTCGCCTCGGGCCGAACGGGGCGGTCGTCGAGGGCCGTCGCCATCTCGTCCTGAATGATCGCCCCTCCCTCCGCCTCGCCAGACCACTGTCGGCAGTGCGCCACACGACATGTCAACGGGCATCGCCGGATTTCCTCACATCCGTGCCACCACGCTCTCAGGGGTACGGAAGCGTCATCGGCCGCGTTCACCACTCGCGAGAGTTTTGCATCATGCAAAAATCGGGTGCGCGGGGCACATCTCCCTCGCTCTCACATATTTTGCACCCGTGACGGTGGACCAGTCCCTCGCCCAGGCTCTTCACACCCAGCTCTCGGCCGCCGGCACCGGCGTGCCCGTACTCGACGACGAGCACGGACGACCAGTCGGCCGGCTCAGCCACCAGAGCGCGCCGCGCGCCGCGCATACAGCTTCATCCGCGTGGTCACGCACCACACACGCGGGAATCGCGGATGGTCGGCCGGGGCCGACCATCCGCCCTGCCCGGGCACGGTCGGGCAACATCGAGACGAAACTCGCCGTCGAAGCGCGAGGCGATGCGCCCCTCGCCGTCTGGGTCCAGGTGTTCGCGCGAGACGGCTCGCTCACCCCGCCGCCGGCACCAAAGAACTCAACACGTGACGCACATCACGTCACGCTCTGCAAAATATACCCATTGCAGTGAAGGTTCTCCTCTGCGCGCCCGTACCCCTTGGCATACAGCTCGCTCACGTCAGGAGTCTCCATGCCCATTTCACTCAACAAGTTGGGAAGCATCTTCGTGTTCGGGGCGCTGGGCCTGACCCTCACCGCCCTCGCCTATCCCGCCATGCTCGGCGTGGAGAACGCGACGACGAACACGTCCCGGATCATCGCCAACACCCAGTACGGGCCACTGACCGAGGCCGACCGCGACTTCGTGGTCAAGGTCCGCGCTGCCGGACTGTGGGAGTACCCCTTGGGAGAGATGGTGATGGAGCGGGGCACCACCGCGGAAATGAAGGAGGCCGGCGCACACCTGATCGTCGGTCACGCCGGGCTCGACGACCTGTGCCGGAAGATCGCCCCCGAGCTGAACATCACCCTGCCGAACCTGGCGAGCCCTCAGCAGCAGCAGTTCGTGGCGACGGTGGACTCCAAGAGCGGCAGGGAGTTCGACTCCACCGCGGTCAGCATCATGCGGGTCACGCACGGCCAGATCTTCCCACCCATCGCCAAGATCCGCGCCAGCACCCAGAACACCCTGGTCCGTCAGCTCGCCGACCTGGCCAACGACACAGTCCTGGACCACATGACCGTGCTGGAGAAGACCGGCCTGGTCAACATCGAACAGGTCAACTTCCAGCAGACCGCCCCGCCCAAGCTCCCCATCGAGCAGGTCACCCCGCCCGCACCCCAGCCCGGCTCCCCCATCGTCGTCCTCACACCGCGCCCGGACCTGGACATCAACACCAGTGCCCCGACACCCGCTCCCAGCCCGGCCGCCGAATGATCGGCGAGACGGTGGCCGGCGCGCCCTGTCACTGTCCCGTCGGGGAGACCGGCCGGCCAGAGAGGCCGGACACGGCGTGGGAGAGCCGGTAGGAGCGTACGACCGCGATCAGGCACGCGGCGACGAGCGTGCCGGCCCAGCCGCCCAGGTCACGAAGGTGCCCTGGCCAGGACGCTCCGGCCTCCACGCCGCGCGGCGGCACGCGCCCCTTCACGTCGTACACGACGGCGAGCGCGTCGCCAGGTCGGGTGGCCCGCCCGCACCCCCGCCAGATACGGACCTTCAGCGGTACGCCGTCACGGTCGGCCACCGAGCAGAGATAGCGGTCACGGCCGGAGACGCCTCCCAGTCCGCCCTCGACCGATGTCACCACCACGGACTCCACGCGCCCCCGCTCTGCCAGCACCAGGCCCACAGCCGCCTGGGGCGCCTGCAACGCAAGGCAGACCCCGAGCAGGGCGACGACGGCGATCAGTGCCCGTCCGGCCCGCATCACGCGAAGGTAGAGGGCGAGCGCGGCGGCACAGACCAGGCCGCCCTCACCGTCCGCCAGCCCGGGAATCCCGTACCAGGCACCGCCGATCGTCACCCCGACGATCCCCCCCGCCGTCACGCACCCGGCAACGAGCCCCTCTGCGGCCAGCCACCACGGCGGGAGGCCGACGAACTCGGCCGGCCCCCACACCGTGCTCCGCAGATGCGCCATCAGGTGCACCTCCGGCGGAGGTCGATGTCCTCGGCGCATGCGCGTACCCCCCTCCCAGCGTCCTTCCGTGTCCAGCCACGGCCTCGCATCCTGGCGTGACAAGCAGGCGGTCCGCACTGCTCCCGACCGGACGAGTACGCGCGGCCCTCATTGCCGGAACCAGGCAGCCGGACCGCCCCCGCACGCTTCCCTTGCATTATGCAAAACGCGCCCGGAGGTGAGGTGGAGCGGGCTCGAATCCGGCTGCGGCCCCGTGCGGGTCAGGCGTCGCGGGTCACAGGCAGGTCGACCGCCCAGCCCAGTGGGTGCGGTTCCGCGTCGTCCAGCGCCGCCGCGAGTGGCTCTCCCCCTGCCTTGTTGAAGGCGCCGAGGGCCTCCACGAGTGCCAGCCGCTGCGCAGGGGCGAGCCGCTGCACGATCGCGGCGATCTCGGCGCGGCGCCGGGCGGTGACGTCCGCAACCGTGCGGCGTCCCTCGTCCGTGAGCTGCAGCAGGGTCTCGCGGCGATTGTCGGGATTGGCCTGCCGGTCGGCGAGCCCGGCCGCGATCAGCCGGTCGACCATGCGCATCGCGGTGGACGGCGCCACCTGGAGCAGGTCGGCGAGCGTGACCAGCTTGGTGGCCCCGCGCGTCGACAGCACGACCAGCATCCGGAACTGCGGCAGCGTCACCCGCTCCTCGACCTC
Organism: Streptomyces sp. ADMS; assembly: GCF_033441795.1. Taxonomy (NCBI): domain Bacteria; kingdom Bacillati; phylum Actinomycetota; class Actinomycetes; order Kitasatosporales; family Streptomycetaceae; genus Streptomyces; species Streptomyces sp. ADMS. The sequence continues at coordinate 98,464 of NZ_JAVFVX010000018.1, forward strand.
TGCGAGGGAGCGGGCGGAGACCGCCACCAGCAGACGGGACGCGGTCAGCACCGCACGGGTCACCACGTCGACATCATCCATCGCCCCGGCAGGGGTCTTGCGCTCCGGCATAGGTCCTTTCTACCGTCCCGAAGTCACCGCTCACTCACGCATGGGGACCCGCTCACACAATGGGAACAGATTTTCCTTTCTCATGACCGTGATAGCGGAGCAGGAGCATCGCGGCGTCGTCATGGGGCGGCCCGCCGGCGTGCTGGGCAAGATCCGCGCGCAGGGCCTCCAGGGCACGGTGCGCGTCGGGGTCCTTGAGCAGATGCGCGCGCTCGCCGACGGGGTAGAAGCGGCCGTCTTCGTCACGGGCCTCGGTGACACCGTCGGTATACAACAGCAGTTGCTCGCCGGGAGCGAAGTCCACGCGGTACGGCTTCGGCCCCTCCCCCGCGTGCACGCCCAGGCCGAGCGGAAGGGCGTAGGCGAGCGGCTGCGGGAAGTCGACGGCTCCGTCCTGGCGTACGACCAGCGGGGCCGGATGACCGTAGTTGAGGAAGACGGCCTCGTGGCGTGCGCCGATCTCGGCGAGGATCGCGGTGACGAACTTCTCGCCCTCCAGTTCCCGGGCCATGCTCCGTTCCAGACGCTCGCCGAGGCCCACCAGGTCCGGCTCGTCGTGCGCCGCCTCCCTGAAGGCGCCGAGGACGACGGCCGCCGTCTCCACCGCGGCCAGGCCCTTGCCCTGCACATCACCCACGATCACCCGGATGCCGTGCGGCGAGGCCACCACCTCGTACAGATCCCCGCCGATGCGCGCCTCCGCGACCGCCGAGGTGTAGGACACCGCCGCCTGCAGCGGCCCCGCGGTCAACGGCACCGGCCGCAGCAGCACCCGCTGGGCGACCTCCGCGATCGACCGCACGCTGGCCAGTTCTCCCTCCCGGCGCGAGCGCATCACGGCCGCCGCGATGCCCACACCGGTCACGCCCGCCACCGACGCCATCGCGGTGAACCCCCGACGCCCCTCGAACAGCCCGTCGTACAGGCCGAGCGCCACGCACAACACCAGCGCCACAAGCCCGAACACCGCCGTACGACGCCACCCCCCGACCAACCCGGAGAACGCGGGACCGAGCGAGACCAGTGGAAGAAAGCCCACCCCCGGCCCGGCCACGACGTCCACAACCGCGACCACCGCCATCATCACGCCCGGCATCCAGGACAGCACCGTCCAGCTCGACGGCGGCTTCTTGTCGGTCATACCTACTCCAACGGTGTCGCGGCATCCGAGAGCCGCCCCCAATCTCCGCAGGCACCCCTCCCCCACATTTAGACTATGCAAAAGTTACTCGCGCGAGACGGCTCTCACCCCCTGTTCTTTACTTGATCGAGGCCGAAAGCCGACATTTCCGACCCACGGACGGCGATCATGACGCGCAGAAACACCACACCTGGCCGCCCCCAACTCCCCACCGGATGGCGACGCCTGGCCGCGCGGCTGCCGATCCTGCTCTTCCGCGCCGGGCTGGGGCCCCTCTTCGGGAAGCGGCTGCTCCTGCTGCACCACGTCGGCCGCGTCAGTGGCCTTGACCGCATGGTGGTCCTGGAAGTGGTGTCCCACTCCCCGGCCGACGCGAGCTGGACCGTCGCCTCCGGATTCGGACCGAAGGCCGACTGGTACGTGAACCTGCGCGAGCAGCCGAAGACGCTCCTCCAGTTCGGCACCCGTCCCTACGCCGTCACCGCCCGTTTCCTCACACCCGACGAGGGCGCCGAGGTCATGGCCGACTACGCCCGGCGGCATCCCCGGACGGCCCGTCGCCTGTGCGGGTACATGGGACTTCCCGTCGACGGCGGCGAGGCGTCGTACCGCGAGGCGGGGCGAGGCGTCCCCTTCGTCCGCCTCGACGCCGCCGCCGGACACCGTCGGCACGGATGCTCACCCGCGTGACGCCCCGGACAAGGATGTCCGGGGCGTCGGGCCGCGGTGGCCGCTTTCTCTTACACCGCGACGATGCCCTCCATGCCGGACTCGGCGAAGGCGGGCAGTCCAGTGACGGTGGTGACCTTGGCGAGCGAGCCGTTCCCGCCGGCACGGAAGCCGTCGACCGTGCCGGAGACGGCGTTCTGCACGTACAGGAACCTGTCGTCGCCGGTCACCGCCACGTCGATCACGCCCTGCGACATGGCCGACGGCGGGGTGGCGACGCCGACCTCGTTGGTGAGCGCGAGCTTTCCGTGCCGGTCGGTGCGACAACCGGTGACGGTGGAGTTGCCGGTGTTGCCGCCGTGGAAGAAATCGCCGGCGTGTTCCAGCCGGCACAGCGTGTTCTGGCCGTTGGGCAAGGGCTGCTGGACGACCTTCAGGGTTCCGTCGGCGCTCACCCTGTACGTACCGACCGTCGGCTTCCCGGCCTCGGCCACCAGCATCCGGCCGCCCCTGTCGAAGGTGACCGCGAACGGCACGTCGCCGGCCGACTTGTTGACCGCCTGCAGTAAGCCCGACCGGTCGTCGTCGACGAGGGAGCCCCGGGACGCGAGCGAATCGGTGGGCGCGTCGACCTGGTCCCCTCCTCTGCCACCGGTCGAGTAGCGGCCCGCGGCACTCAGCACGCCGTCGTCACCGCGCACGAAGGCGTGGATGGTGTTGCCGGCGAGTTCGTTGCCCTGTACGAAGACCGCGTGACCGGCCCTGACCGTGCGCCCGGAACGCTGGGCTTCCCCGGCGGAGGCGAAGTTCACCGTGGTGACGGCCGCCACCGGGGCGAGGATCCCTGCCCCGCCGGCAGTCAGCCGGACCTGCAGCGACGGCCTGCGCCTGGTGTGCCTGCTCATGCGTTGCTCCTCGGACCTCCGTCGCCACCACGGAACGGCGGTGTGCAGCACCAGAGTTGCCTACGGGACGAACGGGCCACGAGGGGTTTCACCACCACGTCAGATTCTCGTAAGGTCTGCCCCCCTGTCATACCGTCCACAGGCTGCCACCATCAGTTCGTCCGACCCTGGCCGGACCCGTCGGGAGAACTTCCCGGAAAGCGGCCGGAATGACTGGCGATCTAATTTTGCATTATGCAATGATCGAGTGGGGGAGGCCGCCGACGGCCGATTGCCGTTGCGCCCAGGAGTGATACCGGCAAAGACGGCACGGACGGCACACCGGCCGCCGGCGGGCTCCCCCTTCTGCGGCTCTGCGGCCGCCCAGCCATTCAGAAGTCTCGATGCGGACGTGCTGGACAGGGGGGTACGAATCCCTGAACCTGGACGGCTCATACCCGCCGCCACAGGCCCGAACAGACCGACGGCGCCCCGGCGTTCGCGGAGCCACCCGGCACCCCCGGGAACACGTGGTCCTGGCCTGAAAGAGACGCACCAGCCGGGTCGCGGAGGTTCCTGGCCCGCGTCGCAGGCGGCGCAGGCGGCTCTCGCGCGGCGGGACCAGCGCGATCTCGCCGCCGGCGAACAGCGTGTTGAGCACGGTCGACACGGCGACGAGCGCGAGGGCCGACCGGTAGCCGTCCATGGGGCCACGGTGTCGTCCCCGGGCCGTGCGGTCCTGCGTATGGGCGCCTGGTGGCGCCGTGGACGATCAGCCCCTGCGGCTCACACCGGCCGCGTGCCCAGCCGTGCCCGCCCGGCGCGCCAGGCGTGTTCCGTCAGCAGCACGGTGGAGGCGGTGGCGAGGCAGACCGCCCACTGGGCGGGGCTCAGGGGGACGGTGTCGAAGACTCCCTGGGCGAAGGGCACCTGTACGGCGATGACCTGGAGGGTGAGGACGGCGGCCAGGCAGCTCCACAGGATGCGGTTGTGCAGCTGGTGGCGGCCGAGGACGGGGCCGTCCTCGCTGCGTGCGGCCAGGGCGTTGAACAGCTGGAAGAGGACGAAGGTGGTGAAGGCCATGGTGGCCGCGGTCTCGGTGTCGGTCAGGTTGCGGGCGCCGGCGAAGACGGCCAGGGTGCCCGCGGCCATGACGGCGCCGGACCGGGTGATGGCCGCCAGACGGCGGGCGTTCAGGATGCGCTCGCCGGGAGAGCGGGGCGGGCGGCGCATCACGTCGTCCCGTGGGGGGTCGATGCCCAGGGCCATGGCGGGTGGTCCGTCCATGATGATGTTGACCCAGAGCAGCTGTACCGCGGACATGGGGGCGGGCAGTCCGGCCAGGACGGTGGCGAGCAGGGTGAGGATGGCGCCGATGTTGGTGGACAGCTGGAAGCGGA
>NZ_JAVFVX010000190.1:0-8425 GCF_033441795.1 Streptomyces sp. ADMS
AGTTCACCGAGCACTCCATGAAGAACCTGGAGTCCGGGCGCAAGACGAGCATCACCGTCGCGGACCTCGTCGTCCTGGCTGACGTCCTGGGCGTCCCGCCAGTGACTCTCCTCTTCCCACTCGGTTCCTCGGCCACGGTCGAGGTCCTCCCGGGCCGGGAAGTGTCCACCTGGGACGCGGTCGCGTGGTTCACCGGCGAGTCGCCCATGGATGGCCCCGCCCCCGAAGGCACCGCCCGGGACGTCCTCGACGTCTTCCGCCAGCACGGTGACCTGGTGGCCGCCGCGATGTCCTCCCACGCCCTGGCCAGGGAGCGGCGGCGCACGGCGAGCACCACCCTGGACCGGGCCCGCAGAGCCACCCTCCTACAGCGTGCCGAGGGCTACGAGGAGCACGCGTTCGAGGACTGCCAGGAACTGCGCGCGTTCCGTGGCCGGATGCGTGACCGCGACCTCGCACCTCCGGCTCTGCCCGACGAGCTGGCCTTCGTCGACCAGCCTGAAACACCGACCCACCCGGAGGACAACGAGTGAAGAACGGCAACCTCATACGGCGGTGCCGCTGCACCGACCCGAAGACCAAGAAGGAGTACGGCACTTCCTGCCCCAAGCTCAAGTCCTCCCGACGACACGGCACCTGGACCGCCGCCCAGGAACTCGACCCCGCACAGGACGGCCGCCGAAGGCGGTTTCGTCGCGGCGGCTTCGAGACCTCCGCCAAGGCCCAGGAGGAGTTGGACAAGGTTCGCGCCCTCATGGCTATTCCCGAGGAGGACGACGCCTGGGGCAAGACCCAGATCAGCGACCTCCTGGAGAACTGCGTCAAGGACAAGGACCCCGTCCCGGACTACGACGAGACCCGCCGCCGGTTCAAGACCGGGCAGACCCTCAACTCGAAGACCACCGTGGCGGAATGGCTCGACACCTGGCTCACTGGCCGCAAACGCCTGCGGCGCGGCGGGGCCACCCGCTACGAGCTGGATATCCGGGTCCACCTCAAGCCGCACCTGGGCCACCTTCGGCTCGACAAGCTGCGCGTCCACCACGTCGACGCGATGTTCAACGCGATCAACGAGCGCAACATCGAGATCCAGGAGCAGAACACCCAGCGCCGCTCGGTTCGCGGCGAACTCAACGCGACCCCATGGAAGGGCGCGGAGAACCGGGCGCGACGCAAGTGGCTGCAGGCACAACTCGACGCCATGCCGCCCTTCCGCCGGATCACCGGCCTCAATACCCAGCCGCATATCCGCGACACCCTGCGCGCCGCGCTGAACGTCGCCATCGCCCAGCAGGTCATGCCCGCTTTCAATCCCGCCGCCCACGTCGAGCTGCTGCCCGGCGCCAAACCGAAGGCCATCATCTGGAGCGACGAGCGCATCGCCCGCTGGCAGGAGACCGGCGAGAAGCCCTCACCGGTCATGGTCTGGACCCCCGAACAGACAGCCAGGTTCCTCGACTCGGTCGCCGACGACCGCCTGTACCTGTTCTGGCGGCTCATCGCCTTCCGAGGTACCCGGCGCGGCGAGGCATGCGGCGTCCGCTGGCAGGACCACTCGGCGAAAGCCCGCTCCCTGGCCATCGCCACCCAGCTCGTCCAGGACAACTGGGAGGTCCACGAAGGCGCACCCAAGACCGACAGCGGCGTCCGTCTCATCGCCCTCGACGACGAGACGCACCAGCTCCTGCTCGCCCACAAAGCCCGTCAGGAGCAGGAACGGGAAGTCTGGGGCGAGGGCTGGCAGGAGTCCGGCCGGATCTTCACCCAGGAGGACGGCTCCCTGCTCCATCCCGGCAAGGTCAGCGACCTCTTCGAGCGTCTCGTGGACGCCGCCGGCCTGCCGCCGATCCGCCTTCACGATCTTCGTCACGTCGCCGCTACGCTCATGCTCGCGGCCGGGGTCGACGTCAAGGTCGTCTCCGAGACCCTCGGCCACTCCGACACTCGCATCACCCGCGACACCTACCAGTCCGTCCTGGACGACCTCGCCCGCGACGCCGCCGAGAAGATCACCCAGCTCGTCCCGCACACCCGCAAGACCCTCTCCGTCGTCAAGGACCAAGAACCGGTCACCGGCACCCGCAGGCCCCGGATGATCCCGCCCCGCAAGGGCAGCCCAGCAGAAGACGAACGCACCGCCTGACTACCACCAGGCAGCAAGGAGCCCCGGCCAGCAGGAATCTGGCCGGGGCTCCGGCATGTGAGGCATCACTTATGCCAATTGGCCGACCTCATCACCATCGCACAGTGTGACAGCGCAGGTCGCGCCCCTGTGGCCGGCTCGCCGCGCGGCGGCTCCATCGCGGCCCGGGACAACGCACGTTGCGCCCCCGCGGGTTCTCCCGGGCTTCCGTTGAGTGTGGTGTGACGCTGCGCTGGTGGTGTGAACTGGGGTTCTTCCCCGCGTCTCTGGGGCTGTCGTGATCGCTGCGACATGTTGCAGAAGAGATCGGAGGAGACCCTTGCGGGCCTTTCCTGTACAGCTTGCCGTCCGGAGTCCGGTACTGGACGGTGGTGGACGAGGACTTCATCGTGGTGCCAGACGCGGACGCCTTCCTTCGGCACGTCCGATTCAGCAAGGACCAGGCCGAGCTGACGACGCGTACGCCGGGCACATCGCGCTATTCCTTCGCTGGTGCGCCCGGACCGGCCGGGACTGGCGGGTGGCGGCAGACGAGCTGGGACTGTTCGTCGTCTGGCTGAAGTTTCGGTTCGACGGAGACCACCGGCGTCGACCGGCCGATGGGCAGCGGTCTGGTCTACCCGGGGCCGGGGGCTGAGCCGGTGCGTGAGCCGGCCTGGATCGGGAACGTCCTGACGGGGGTTCGGCAGTTTCTGCTGCACGGCATCGCCGCGAAGATGGTGCCCTCAGCGGTGATGGGCCCAGCTCTACGAGGTCGCGCCAGCGACAAAAGCCGCACCCGGGCGCGCGGGTCTACCGGCTGCTGGAGCACCTCCAAGACGAAATCGACCACCAGGGCTATGCCGAGCTGACGACGGAGCCACGCTGGAGGTCCTGGTCGATGAACTGGGGCACCAGCGGCTGTCCAACAACGACAACGAGGCCGTGGCCCGCGCGGTCTACCTGCAAGAGGTACTCGCTTCCGGCCAGGTCACGGTGATCACCCGGGACATCGGCATGCGGGCCCCGCCCGGACATGAAAGTTCAAGGTCGAACCGCTCCCAGAGAAGTACCTCGTCCCCTCCGATGGCTTGCCCTCCGCCGACCTCGACAAGGCCGTCGAGAGCATCACCGTCGGCGACTCACCCGCTCCGGCGGCAGCACCCGCCGTGTGAGGCCAGGCTGCGGAGAGCGCTGCCCGTGCCGAGGAAGCAGGATCAGCAGCAACCAGATGAACGAGCTGATCGAACGCGCCGCCGGCAAGTCTTCCTCCAGCGTCTCCAAGCGCACCTCCCTCCTCGTTGCCGGTGAGGGCCCCGGATCCAGCGCAAGGCCCGAAGACCCCGACGTTCGCATCGTGACACCGGACGAGTTCGCCGAACTTGTCCTCAGTCACCTCCCCCACCCGTCCCGGTGGGGCGGCAGGGGGTGAGGCGGACGGGTTTGTCTGTGTGGTCGGGGGCGTTTCGTACGGTTAGGTCCAGCCCGCTGCCGGTGGGGCGGGCGTCAATGACCTGCAAGGGGGGTGACTCGATGGTGACGGGCCCGGTCGCGATGTTCTGGCCGAGGATCTCCACGTGGTAGTCGTCTTCGGTTCCGGAGATTTGCACCAGGCCGTGGGTGGCCGCGAGCTCGCGGTTCTCGGGGGTGTCGTCGGCGCCGAGGGTGGCGGTCACCGTACGGATGACTTCCGCTGTGCGCCCAGTGAGGAGGGCATGGGCCGTGCGGATGGCTTCCTTGTCCTGCGAGGGGATCTGACTGGGCAGTTCAAAGGTGGTGACGGCCAGATGTTCGATGGTGACCAGTTGTTCCAGCAGCTCGATTATTGGGGCTGCGGCCTGCTGGTTCACCCCGTCCAGCACAGGTACCGGCCGGGGTTCGGTGAACGGTTGACCGGCCAGCATCACGCACAGGGTGTGATGGGGGAGCAGCGCGGCGGCGAACCGGACGACGTCAAGCCGGGCGGCGGGGCGGAGCCGGTCGGCGACCTCAAGTTCGAGCCTGACCTGCAGATGGCCGGTGCTGTGATCCACCCTCAGTTGACACTGGAACGATCCGGTGGTGTCGGTGCCGCTCAGCACACCGCCCCGGGTGCCCGCGCGCAGCGAGGTCATGCGCAAACCCAGCACTGCCACCCGGCGACCCTGCCCGTCTGCGACCACCAACTGCGCCGCGTGGTCAGCTGGGACGTTGTGGGCTGACAACCAAAGCCTCATCCCGGGTCCTGGTTGTCCTGGGGGAAAGTTCACGACTGCGGGCCCGGTGACCTTGAGGTTGGTGAGGTGCTCGCCCGGGATGACGACCGGATCTCCGAATGCCAGGGCACGCTCCCATGCCTGCGCGGTGGCCTGGGCCTCGGGAGTGTCGGCGAAGGCCAGCCAGAAGCCGGTCGGTCTGTCTCGGACAGCGCCGGGGTAGGCGGGAAGCATCTCCACCCTGGTGTCCGGCCCTGGTCCGACCGTCATTTTGAAGGTGTAGTGGGGCTCCAGTTCGGTCAGCCGCGCACTCATGCGGCGCATCCGCTCCAGGGCCTCGCCGACATCGGCGACCGGAGCCTGTTCGCGGACCAGTTGTCGCAGCAATCCGTTGGTCTCGGCCATGGCGTCTTCGAAGTAGAACCTGCGGACCTGTGGATGCACGGCCAGCCGTGCTTCGATCCAGGCAGTGTCACGCCACGTCAGCTCGAAGGAGTAGCGCCCGCGCAGGGTCTTGAACCACTCCAGCTCGTTCGGTGTCGGGTCGATCGGGACGATCAGGGTCCAGGTGGCTGGGTTGAGCGTGGCGGCCTGCTTCAGGGACTGCGCCACCTGTTGCCGGCGTTGCGGGGTCATCCGTCCGGTGAAGGACTTCATCTCGAAGACGTGCAGTCCGTCGGCGTCGGTGAACTGGGCGTCCCGGCCGCCGTCGCCTCCAGCACCGTCGATCCGCTGTACGTCGACGTGCAACAGGCTCAGCAGGACCGCGATGCCCTTCTCGAACACCTTGGGATCCTCGGGCCAGGAGATTCCGCTCATGCCACCCCGCTCCTTTACTAAATGTATCTGCTCGCGAGCGCAGCGTAGCGGCACCGTGAAGGGCGGCGGAATCTGCGGGAAGGCGCCTTCCTTATCGAGTACAGGCTCGGCCCCCCGAGCGACCAGAGCCGCAAAGACCCCTTCCGGACTCACCGGATGCGTCGCGGTCACTCCCGAGCAGGTCGCCGCCTGCGGCCTGCTGACCGGCGCTCATTCTCCGGCACCACCACCCAGGCCGATGCCCTGCCGCCGGACGCCCTGGCGGCGATCGTGCGCCAGGGCATCGAGGACCGCCGCGACCCTCTCCTCCACCAGCGGACCCTGAAACGCGAGGAAGTCGAACTCCAGGCCGTCCGCGACCGACTCCATGGTGAACCTAGGACCCTCTGAGTGAACATCTGAGAGCCTGCGTGCACCACAGGTGTTGCACCGGCTATGGTCGCCCTGACCGCTCCTGAGCTGCGTGGATTCGAACCGCACGCTCGCGGCGCCCCGGAGAAATCTGGATGACCACACCCGGTCTTCCCGCGAGCACCACGGCCGCCAGCCGCTCGGTCAGCCCAGCCCGCTTTCCAGAAACGACCGGCTCACCGATCACCTCCTGCTCGTTCCAGCCACGGCGGAGGCGGGCCGCTTCTGGTCCGCATCAGCCAGGCCGCTGAGGCTGCTGCGGACCGGCACCGATCTCGTCCAGGCGCTTTGTAGGAACCCGACAGCATCTCAGCCCGCTTCACATGCACCCCGGCCACCGCCGCTGCACGCCCGCTGCACAAATGGCCACCGCCCGGCCACCGGAGGTCCCTGAATGCTGCCCCGCGAGGGGGCCAAGGACAGCCCAGAGGCCGCAGAAAAAGAAAAACCCCAGGTCACGGCGAGTGAGTCCTGGGGTTCCTCAGAGCCGCCTTCGGGATTCGAACCCGAGACCTACGCATTACGAGACCATGAGCGTTCGTGACGGCTGGTTCCGGCTCGTGCCGCCGTGTGCTGTTCTGCCTGATCAGAGCACGTACGGACAGTTCTACAGTGACGCCCTGTATTACCTCGTCCAAAGGCGTCCGGCCGCACTGTGGCCGCACATGGCCACACCCACAGGTGTTCCGGTCGGCGGGAACGCCATTGTCACCCTCCTACAGGGCAGCCGCAATGCTCCTGCTCCTGCTCCTGCTCCTGCTCCTGCTCCGAAGTGCCGATAACCGGTGAAAGAGCCCGCACCAGTTGGCGCCAGGGCCTGCTGGGTCATCTCTCGTCGAGCCGTTCATCGAGGATCTCGGCAGCCCAGCCACGCAGCCGTCGGCGCATGGCCTCTACCTGGCCACCATCGACGCCGTAGGCCTCGTACTCCCGGTCCGGCCAACGGTCGACCGCCCGCAGCGCCTGGGCGAAATAGCGCGGATCGAACCCAGCATCGTGCTCCGACGCCAACTCCAGCAGCCGACCACCCGAGTACCGCCCGGAAGCAAGCGCGGCATTCACATCGAGGTAATCACGCGGCGCGGCCCGTCCGAACAGCGTGGTCACCTTGTTGGCCACCGCGTCGTCAGGGTGCAGTACGGGACCGATCTCCAAAACAGCAGGCGACCGAGCCCGCCAGTCGCACCCGAGCTCCACCTTCGCCGTGTGTCCCTGTTCGTCAGTAACCGCGAACCGGGCGAACACCCCACCGGACTTCTCCACCTCAACGGTCAGGTCTACCCCCCGGTACGCCGCAGCCACCGCATCAACTGCCTCGGAGAAGGCAACCGGGTCAGCGTTGTCCGTGAACAGGTCGACGTCATCCGACAGCCGCTCCAGAAACCCGTGCACCTGCACCGCATACCCGCCGGCCAGGACAAAGCCGTACCTCGCGGCGGCTCCAAGACCGATACGGGCGAGCCGGGAGTGAAACGGATCCATGCCGACGAATACTATGCAGCCCTGCGGGCCAGCTCCGGGAAGCGCCCCTCCCACATCAGCCGCACCCGCGGCGGAAGCCACAGCCTCTGCCACACGGCTGAGAGAAGCACGCGGTCGAGGAACTGCCGCAGCTCCTCCACATGCATGGCCTCGCGGATGACCGTCTCATAGAGCATCCGCAGGTCAACGTCATCCGACAGGTCGTAGGCACTCTTCGGTGTCCAGTCCAACGCGGTCGGCAAAACCACGACCCCGTCCGTCGGACCGACCAGCTCATCCAGGGTCTCCGGAACCGTGTACGGCCGGATCTCCGCATACCGCACCCGTGTCTCCATGCGCTCAGTATGCCCAGCCTCGTCCCGGACAGCCACAGCCATCTGCCGTCGATCAGGGCCTGCAGGAGCCGGAGCGGATCCGTCCGGGTCAGGCCAGTGGGTAGCCCTGAGCGAGCAGGGCTTTGCGGAACGCGGGGAGCTTTTCAGCGGGGGACGACCAACTGCAGCTCACCGAGGCGGGTGCAGAGGGCGCGCAGGCGGCGGTCACCCGCAAGGAGAGCAGCCAGCGCTTCGTCGGCGCACTCGATGAGGTGGACCGTACCGGTGTCGCGGACCTTGGGACCTTGCCGAGTGGGTGTTCTGGACCAGCGCACCTCACGGGTCGCTGGTCCTGCGGAGAGCCAGAACAAACCCGGTCCGAAGTCAGACTGCGAGCGGGGCTCGCAGCGCGAGACGTTCCACGCCCAGCACAGCACGCTCGCGCCCGTGGATCGTGCCCATCTGATGCAGCCTTCACCAGTCGATGCCTCCAGTGGCCATCCGGACCAGGAGAGCGAGGGAAACGAGGGCGGAAATGTCCTGATCGGCTGCGGTCCGGTCAGGTTTTTTGGATCATTGACCCGTGGATGACTGGTCCGGTTGGGACGACCCCGCCGAGTTGCGGATCCGGCTCGACGTCGCGCTCGAGCAGATCGCCGAGCTGACGGAGGAGAACCGGCGGCTCCGGGATCGCCTCGGAATGCCGGCACCCGACACCGTGCCCGAGCGGCCCGCGGCGGCGGAAAGGCCGGCGCCGCTCACATTGCCCGAGATGCCGTACGGCAGTGGCCTGCCCTATGCCGACGCGGCCTCCGCCCCGCAGGCCAAGGTCGCCCTGTTCCGCGCACTGTTCGTCGGCCGCGCGGACGTGTACGCGAACCGGTGGGTGAGTGCGAAGAACGGCCGGACCGGATGGAGCCCGGCCGAGGAGAACCCCTGGGACAAGGGCAAGTCGGAAGCCGAGCGGGCGTTCTTCCCGCTCACCGACCAGGTGATCTTCCGCCACCTGAGTCGGCCTGAACCGGGCCAGCGCGAGCTGCATGTGGGCCTGTACCCGATGTTCCCCGACGACACGACCCAGT
>NZ_JAVFVX010000191.1:0-8336 GCF_033441795.1 Streptomyces sp. ADMS
AGGGGATGACCCCGAGCCCGTACTCCTGCGCGGCCGGGATGACCTCCATCTCGGCGCGCCGCTCGGCGAGGTTGTAGAGGCACTGCTCGCTGACGAGCCCGATGGTCCCGCCGCGCCGGGCGGCGGTCTCGTTGGCCTGGGCGATCTTGTACCCCGGGAAGTTGCTCGAACCCGCGTAGAGGATCTTCCCCTGCTGTACGAGCACGTCGATCGCCTGCCAGATCTCCTCGAAGGAGGTCGAGCGGTCGATGTGGTGGAACTGGTAGACGTCGATGTGGTCGGTCTGGAGGCGCTTCAGCGACGCGTCCACCGCGCGGCGGATGTTGAGCGCGGAGAGCTTGTCGTGGTTGGGCCAGGCGTCGCCCTCGGCGGCCATGTTGCCGTACACCTTGGTGGCGAGGACCACCTTGTCGCGGCGGCCGTCGCCCTTGGCGAACCAGTTGCCGATGATCGATTCCGTACGGCCCTTGTTCTCGCCCCAGCCATAGACATTGGCCGTATCCACGAAATTCAGCCCCGCGTCCAGCGCCGAGTCCAGGATCGCGTGACTGGTGGGTTCGTCGGTCTGAGGTCCGAAGTTCATGGTGCCGAGCACCAGCCGACTGACCTTGAGTCCCGTGCGTCCGAGCTGCGTGTACTCCATGGTCCCCAAGCCAACGCCTTCGAGCCCGCTCAAGGCAAGCGGCATCTTGGGCGCCAGGTTTATGCGACAACGCGCATAGTCACGTGACTGCATAGACGTTCAGCCACGCCTCCTCGTACCGTCGTACTCGATGCCCCAACCGAGGCCATGAACCAGGGGGTTTCGACATGGCTCGCGAGGAACTGACCCGGCTTACCGGAAACGGCAACGGCGAGTGCGGTGAAGACGACTGCCCGAACGTGTACCGCACGGAACGCGGAACCTTCGTCGTACAAGGCGACGTGTCCACAGCCTTTGCTCCACCCCAGGGCGAGGGACTGGTGGAGATCCCAGAGAATGTTCTGCGGGAGGCCTTCCGTGCTCTTGGATGGTGACAGGTGGCGGGCGAAGTTCCGGGAATTCCAGTCGGAGGCGTGGCGGCTGGAGACCTTGCCTCAGTACCTCGTGCCCCAGGAGTCCGAAGAGCTGGAAGCATTCCGCTCCGGTAAGCGAATCGATCCGCACTCCTACTCGTCCGCGTACACGGAAGACCTGAAGCGGCTACAGAGCGAGGGGAAACACAAAGGGCGGGTGCATGTACTGGCTCAACCGCTCTCCGAGTACCTTCGGTTCGAGTTCTCCCGATACTACGCTCCTCATGCGCTGGCCGGCGAGGAAATCCGAATCCTCGACGTAACCGACCGGGAGAACCCGTTGTCGGAGGTACGCGACTTCTGGCTCTTCGACCGGTCGACAGTCGTCCTCATGAACTACGAGGAGGACGGAACACAGGTCAACCGGGAACTGCACGATGGCGATCCCACGCCGTTCATCGAGTACCAGAGAATCGCAGTGGCCGAGTCGGTGCCGTTTCTGGAGTACGTGAAGGGGTGACGTTCGAGCCCGAGCAACTTGGCCAGTCCGGTCACGAACTGGCTGTGAAGCTCAGAGAACTTCGCAAGCAGGCCGGACTCTCCGGGGTCCGGCTTGCCACGCGTTGCAACATGTCCCAGTCCAAAGTGAGCCGGATTGAAAACGGCAAGGTACGGCCGTCCTTGGTTGACGTCGAGCAGATCCTGAGAGCCCTTGACGCGCCGTCGAGCATGATTGACGAGATCTCGGCTCTCGCAAGGATGGCCAACACAGAATGGCGGAACCTTCGAGAGTTGCGCCGCAAGGGGCTGGGCACGAGACAGGCCGAGTTGAAGGCACTGGAAGCCTCCTCGACGCACGTGCGCTACTTCCTGCTCTCCATGGTCACCGGCCTTCTGGCAACCCCGGAGTACGTGCGGGCAAGCCTCGCGCACTCTCCGGCGGATACACGCAAAGCGGTAGCGGGAAAGCTGGAACGGCAAGCGATCCTCTACGACGCTTCCAAAAAGTTCACGTTCATCCTCACGGAACAAGCGGTTCGCTGGCCCGTTGTCACCCCGCTGGCGTTGGCCGAGCAGATGGACCGCTTGTCCGCATTGACATACCTCCCCAACGTACGTGTTGGTGTGATCCCTGTGGGCACAACCACTCCCACAACTCCTCTGAACACATTCACCATTTATGACGCCTCTCTGGCCACTGTCGAAACATCAGCCGGAAGCCTCGTGCTCCGCGACGTCCGCGACATTCAGAGCTATCTCAACGAGTTCTCCGGATACGAGGAGCGCGCACTGTTCGGGGAGGAGGCGAGAGCGAAACTCTCAACGTGGTCGGCTGCATGCCGTTCATGATCTTCAGTCCACAACGTGCATGAAGTGCGAACGGGTGCACATTCCACGGGATCATCCTTCGCCAGAGACACAGTCGGGGAGGCCGTACGTAATGAGTCCGCCGAAGACGACGATGACGGGACCTGTGCATGTGACAGCGCCGCGTCCAGAGCCTGAACCTGTAGCGAGCTGTCACGAGTGCCTCGGTATTGCTGTGACTCGGATCAACGCCCGATCAGTCGGGGATTTCTCGAAGGCGTCAGATGCGAACGTCGTACTCCTTACCCACCTGCGGGAAGAACATGGGGTCAAGTGATGGTGCGCTCCGCCATGCGGTACGTGAGGCATCGAATCACGCAGCACCCGGATACTGACGTGACCTTCGAGGCTGAGTGCCTGTGGTGCGACTGGAAGGCGACGCCCTCGACGGACGGCGCGGCGGTCGACGTGGTGTGCATGAGCCACACCGGCCGGAGCGGGCACAAGGGTTTCCGGCGGATCTGCACGTCGTTCGCGGTGGTGGTCCGGGGTGAGTGAATGACAGCCCCCGGCGCGCTGAGGGACGACGGCGAGCACCACGACCCGGGTGCGCCGGAAGGGGCACGCTTCGGGCGATGCGCGCCCCTGCGCCCGCCTCAGGCGATCTCCCCCCTGATCGGCAGAGGCAGGCATCGTTACGCCTACCTCAGACGCTCTCTCCGAGGTGGCGGTACAAGGTGGCTCGGGACACCCCGAGAGCCTTGGCGATGGCACTCACGCTCTCGCCCTTCGCCTTCCTGGCACGGGCCACGGTGAGCACGTCCTCATCGACCACAGACGGCCGTCCGCCGGTGCGGCCCTGCACCTTGGCTGCTTCCAGTCCTGCGCGGGTGCGCTCCTTGATGAGGCTGCGCTCGAATTCCGCCATGGCGCCGACCACCTGGAGCATGAGTCGGCCGTCGGCTGTGCCGGGGTCAATGTTGGCCAGCGCACCCGTGAGCCGTAGCGGGCGTTCAGGCCGATGCGCGCCACGTCGCTGGCGTTGGGGCCGGAGCGGTGCAGCAGCGCGACGCCCAGGAGGACGGCGTCGCCTGCCGCGACCGGGACGGGAACAGCGTCGCCATGCCCGAACCCGGCCTCGGCCAGGACGGCTTGGTCCGCGCGGCCGCGTCGCTGTCCGTGCTCGGCCTCCAGTTCATGCGACAGGTAGCCGAGTTCGTGGGAGCCGGGGGCGATGTGCAGGCAGCCGTTCTCCACGGTGGCTTCGGTGAGGGCGAGCCAGGCCGACACCGACGCTGCGGGCTCAACGAGTCACCCCCGACAGGTCGCAACACCGGGTTGCGGCACTAACCTGCGGTGGTGACCGGAACCGAGGTGGATGAGTTGATCGTTGCTGACGGCGCGGCGCTGCGCGCGTGGCTGCTGGACAACCACACCGCCTCTCCTGGCGTGTGGCTCGCCCTGACCAGGAAGGGCGGCTCCGTTACCACGCTGACCTGGCAGCAGGCGGTCGACGAGGCACTGTGCTTCGGCTGGATCGACGGACAGGCCCGCAAGCGCGACGAGGGGAGTTCCTGGAGGCGGTTCACCCCGCGCCGGCCCCGCAGCGTCTGGTCCCAGCGCAACGTCGCCAACGTGGCCCGGTTGGAGGCGGCCGGCCTGATGCTGCCCGCCGGCCGCGCCGCGGTGGACGCCGCGAAGGCCGACGGGCGGTGGACGGCCGCCTATGCGCCGTCATCGGAAGCGGAGGTGCCGGCCGACCTGCGAGCCGCGATCGCCGCCGACCCAGCGGCGCAGGCGATGTTCGAGGTGCTCACCAAGACCAACCGCTTCGCCCTCATCAGCCGGGTCAATGCCGTCAAGCGGGCCGAGACGCGCACCCGGAGGATCGCCGAGTGCGTGGCGATGCTGGTCCGGCACGAGACGGTCCACCCGCAGCGGGCCAAGCCGGCGGACCCGCCGACGTCGTGACCGGGCGTCTGCCGGAACGGACATACCCACGCTATTGAGCGGAACTGTTCTCGAAACTCTGTCTCGTCCGCTTCAAGAAGCGTGAAGGTCTCCGCTGGTGCGCGGTCAGCCGTATCGTTCGACGAGCGCGCTGCCGATCGAGGCCAGGTGGTCTCGGACACCCGGAGGGCCGGTCACCTCGAGCCATTCGACCAGCCCGGCGAGCTCGCCGGCGAGCATGTACTCGTTGTGGCCGCGGATCACGACCTCGATGCGGCCGTCGGTCGTGGAACCTCCCACGTCGAGCCGGCCGCCGAGCGCCATCCGGAGTATGCCTATCCCGTGGGGTGTGCATACCGCCTGGATCTCCAGCGGCGTTCGTTTGCGGTCGACCTCGTCGGCGATCTCGCACCAGCTCTCGGCAAGGTCGAAGTCCTCGGGTCGGTGCACGGGATCGTCGGTCGGGTCGGCGGACGACACGCGGTCGATCCGGAAGGCCCGTCGGCCGGTCTCGGTGTTGGAGACGAGGTACCACGCCGGACCTTTGGCGACGATGCCCAGCGGGTGGACGGTTCTCTGGGTGTCGACGCCTTTGCTGTCGACGTAGCCGAGCCGCACCTGGACGCCGCGGATCACCGCGTCTTGGAGTTCGTCGAGGAAGCGAGGCGGCCGGTGCTCGACCCGGCTCGCCCCCCATCGTTGCGGGTCTATGACCAGCGACGACGCTGCTGCCTCGGCCTGCACCCGGAAGGGCTCCGGCAGAGCATGGACGAGCTTGCGCAGAGCTGCTTTCACGGCCGGCGTCGCAGCCGAGGCCGGGCCGACAGCCAGGAACAGGGCGCGGGCCTCACTGGCGGTCAACCCGGACAGGTCGGTACGGGCGCCGCCCACGAGGCGCCAGCCGCCGCCTCGCCCCTGCACGGAGTACACGGGCACCCCGGCCATGGCCAGGGCGTCGAGGTCGCGCCGGGCGGTGCGCTCGGAGACCTCCAGCTCTCGGGAGACCTCTGCTGCTGTCACCTGCTCGCGCCGTTGCAGCATGAGGAGGATGGCCACCAGCCGGTCGGTTCGCACGCCGACAAAACTCTCACATAAACCGGTCATGCGGTGACCGGTTTCGGGCAGCAGGATGGCGACATGACCTCACCGAGGAGGTCGACCGCTAGCGAACGCCCCCAGAGAGGAAATGCAAATGTTCAATCCAGCCGATTTTCCCAAGCCCACCCTCATTCCGGTCAACGGTGTGGAACTCGAAGTCTTCGAAGCAGGCCGAGAGAACGCGGGAAAGCCCATCGTGCTCTGCCACGGCTGGCCGGAGCACGCCTTCTCCTGGCGCCACCAGATGCCCGCCCTCGCCGCAGCCGGCTACCACGTCATCGCACCGAACCAGCGAGGTTACGGCAATTCGTCCCACCCGGTCGAAGTGACGGACTATGACATCGAGCACCTGTCGGGTGACCTCGTCGCACTCCTCGACCACTACGGATACGAAGACGCCACCTTCGTCGGCCATGACTGGGGCGCGTTCGTCGTCTGGGGACTGACCCTGTTGCATCCGAACCGTGTAAACAAGGTGATCAATCTGAGCCTGCCTTACCAGGAGCGCGGAGAGAAGCCCTGGATCGAGTTCATGGAAGATATGCTTGGTGGCGACTTCTATTTCGTCCACTTCAATCGGCAGCCAGGCGTCGCGGACGCCGTGTTCGAAGACAAAACCTTCCAGTTCCTTCGCAACCTGTACCGGAAGAACGAGCCCCCCAGGGAGCCTCAGCCGGGTATGGCGCTGGTCGACCTCGCCAGAGCGAAAACGCCACTCGGTGATCCCGTAATGAGCGACAGTGAACTGGCTGTTCTCGTCTCCGCTTTCGAATCATCAGGGTTCACGGCCAGTATGAATTGGTACAGAAACTTGGACCGCAACTGGTGCCTGTTGGCGGACGTGGACCCGATCATCCAACAGCCCACCCTCATGATCTACGGCGACCGCGATATGGTCGCGAGGTCTGAAAGACTCACAGAATTCGTGCCGAATGTGGAAGTAGTCAGTCTGGATTGCGGTCATTGGATCCAGCAGGAGAAGCCGGAAGAAACGAACCAGGCCATTCTCAAGTGGCTGGACCAGCGGGATGCCGTCTAGTACTCCAGCTGTAGATCGTGATCTTTGCGTTGTTGGGCTGCTTGGCGCTGGTAGTGGCCGGCACGGGCTGGCTCGGTCTGGTGCGGTCGCGCCAGTCGTCGGCGGGTCACGCCGTCGTGTCCGCCGGATGGCCGGACTCGGCGAAGGGCCCCCGGTCGGGGCGCAGCGAATAGAGCACCTCGTACACCTCGCGGCGGACCTCTACCGCTTCGTACGCGGCAGGGATTGTGCGGGCGAGCTCGGTCTCCCGGAACGTGTCGAGCGCCTCGCGGCTCTCGAAGAAGTAGATGCCGCACACGTCGCCGGTTGCGCTGTCGCGGCCGTAGACCTTCTGCAGGAGACCGGGTACGTCATGGAAGCGGGGCCGCCGCTCCAGCAGGCGCCGCTCGAACTCCTGCGCATCGAGTCCGGATGTGATCCGGACGAAGAGGATGGCGGGCATGGAGTCATCTCCGTCCTTGAGATGCCCCCTGAGTCGAGTCTAGCTGATCTCGCTGGTCAGGGCCTGTGCGGACACAGGTGCGGCCACCGTTGATCATCGTGAGTTGTGTGGACTGACGAAGAGACGGTGGCCGCAGGTCACAGCATAGATCCCACCCGTTGGCGGGGTGCGTTCGAGGCCCTGATGGGCAGGATCGCGGGCCGCTTCGCACGGGTTGAACCCCGGCGCCGGGCCGGGTGGCTGGTGCTCGGTCTGCTGGCGGACCTGCCGCGCAAGAACTGCTGGACGATCGCGGAGTGGGCCGGGGATCCCACTCCGCACGGTTTGCAGCACTTGCTGTCCCGGGCGTCCTGGGATGCGGACACGGTCCGTGATGACGTCCGTGACTACGTGGTCGAGCATCTGCGTGATGACGCGGCGGTGCTGGTCGTCGACGAGACCGGCGACGTGAAGAAGGGCACGCACACCGTCGGGGTCCAGCGGCAGTACACCGGCACCGCGGGCCGGATCGAGAACTCCCAGGTCGCCGTCTACCTCGTCTACGCCGGCAGCCGCGGGCACGCCGCGGTGGACCGAGAGCTGTACGTTCCGCGCGCGTGGACCACCGATCCCGACCGCTGCCAGGCCGCAGGCATCCCAGAGGAACGGGCCTTCGCGACCAAGCCGGAACTGGCCGCCGTGATGATCGAACGGTTCCTGGACGCCGGGCACCACGCCGCCTGGGCGGCCGGGGACGAGGTCTACGGCGGCAACCCGAAACTGCGGGCCGCACTGGAAACACGCGGCATGGGCTACGTCCTCGCCGTCGCCTGCTCAGCCGGAATCACCACCCAGGCAGGCAAGTTCAGGGCCGACGCCCTGGCCGGCAAGCTGCCCAGGCGGGCCTGGCAGAAGCTGTCCGCCGGGGCCGGCGCGAAGGGGCACCGGTTTTACGACTGGGCCGTCATCGACACCGTCGACCTCGGCCCCGGGCACCGTCAGTTGCTGATCCGCCGCAACCGTGCCACCGGCGAACTCGCCTACTACCGCTGCTATTCGCCCGGGGCCGTGCCGCTGACCACCCTGGTCAGGGTCGCCGGATCAAGGTGGCGGGTGGAGGAGACCTTCCAGGCCGGAAAGGGTCTGGCCGGACTTGATGAGCATCAGGTCCGACGATTCGTGTCCTGGACCCGCTGGGTCACTCTGGCGATGCTCGCCCATGCCTTCCTCGCCGTCGTCCGGGCCGACGAACACGACCGGGCCGCCGACCCCGCCGACCTGATCCCGCTGTCCTGCAACGAAGTACAGCGACTGTTCATCGCCATCGTCGTCCAGTCCGTCCACAACACCGCCCACCGTCTCGCCTGGTCCAACTGGCGACGTCGCCATCAGGCCCGATCCCAGACCAGCCACTACCGGCGACAAGCCGCAACGCAGACATGAAGATCACGATCTACAGCTGGAGTACTAGTACTACAGCCTCAGATCTTGTGACTGGTGATCGGTGCTGATCGTTGTCCGGTC
>NZ_JAVFVX010000192.1:0-8122 GCF_033441795.1 Streptomyces sp. ADMS
CACCATTCACACCAGACCCGTGACCTGCGACTTCACGATGCACACCACTCAGTGGACGCAGGCGTGGTTGCAGGCGACGTCGTCGGTGTGCACGACGGCGGAGTTGGGCTCCGTATTGCGCAGCCGCTCGGCCAGGGCGGGCCGGGTCGTCCTGCCCGCGCCGCCCCGGCCGTCGATCGCGATCCCCCACGGACGTGCGGTGACGTCGGGCGATGCATCGCGCAGCTGCCGGACGGCGTCGAGCAGCCAACGGCCTGGGTCTCGCCCGGATGCAGATGCATCGGCACTCGGTCTCCCGGGTGAGGACGCAGGCCAGGCCTGCCCGGACGGTCCGCCTGTCGCCCGACCTTATCGACGTCGCGGTCGAGAGGCCACGTCCGTCAGCCGGCGTTCTGGAGCCGGACGTCAGGTGACCAGCAGTCGGTTGAAGAACGAACGGTAGTGGCGCAGTGCCAGACGCAGGTCCTCTGTGTTCGCCTGTTCGCCCCGGTTCCACTGGCCTTCCAGTTCCTGTTTGTGGTCGGCGAATGTGGCGGCGAGCTTCTGCATCACCTCGGCGACAAGGGCGTCGGCGGTGTGTACGGCGTCGCGCGGGTCGTCCACGAACTCGTTCTGCACCTCCTGCCAGCGTGTGCGGAAGCCTTCCTCGTCTTCCGGGGTAAGGAGCTGGGGGGCCTCGTCCCCGGCGTGAGAGCCCGGGTCCGCGGATCGGCGTCTGGTGTCCGAGTCGGCTTCCAGCGCCTCGTCCTGTGCGCCCCGGCCGGCTCCGGCGGCCTTGTCCTCGGCGGACTCGCTCGGAGTGCTCGTGCTCTCGCCTGGGAAGGTCGGTACTTCGGCCGACGTGCTCGCCGCGTCCTGCTGTGTGTACGGGTCGCGAGGTTGGGCGAGGTCCTCGGTGGACAGGCCGCTAGCGGCGGTGTCCCGTGTGTCTTTGCGTTGCATGGCTTCTCCGTTTCGGCCGCCTGGGCTTGCCGGGCGGTAGCGGCGAGCTGGTCACTGAGCCGTTCAGGCAGGAGCGTGGCGGGCTTCGCCGCCGTCGGAGAGCAGCTCGTCGAACAGGGTCCGGTAGTGCACCATGGCACCCCGCAGTTGTTCGGTGGTCGCCTCGTGACGGATGCTCAGCACATCGACGTCATGGGCGGCCTGGTAGTGCTCCAGCGTGCGGCCGTGCTCGACCGAAAGGTCCTTGAGCTGTTGCTCGAAGTCCTGGGTCGGATAGCCGCGTTCGTGCATCAAGGAGGTCACCAGGCGGTCCGCGTCGTGCACGGCGTCCTCGGGTCGGTCCACGAACTCGTCCTGCACCCTGGTCCAGTCCCGGCTGTATTGGTCCCTGACGCTGTTGTCCAGCGGCCTGATGTCCAGCGAGTCATGCCGCTTCTCGCGTGCCCTGAGCTCGCGCTCCCCGGCCATGCGGCTGTCGGCATCCTCCACCGTTCGTTCGTACTCCGGGCCGAAGCGCTCGTGCAGCTTCCGGCGGCGCATGAGCATCGAGGCTGCCACGGCCGCCAAGGCGATCACCACGACGATGGCAATGATGATCGCTAGGAGTGTCCCTGTTGACATCGCGCAGACCTCCAGACGTTTGCCCTATATGTTCTATTTATGTAGTTACCTCTGGTTTGTCATTGAAACGGAGATGCGGGAACGAATCCCCGTGGTGAGACGGACCGGCCGCGCGGGTGTCTGGAACGTGGGTGTGGCGTGGCCATCCATCTGTGACCGAGCGCCCCGGTCGGCCCGACGGGCCAACCGGACGTGCCGGCTCCAGCCGCAACGGCCGGCGCGGCGCGTCCGGTCAAGCGCTGTCGACGCGTTCGAGCGGCGCCCGGGCCTCGGAGGTGCGGCGGTGGTCGGGGCCGAAGGCGGCCAGGCAGGCGTCATGGGCGGCTACCGCCCGGGTACGGGCCTCGGTTCCGCGGCCCAGCACCAGCAGGGCGGTGGCCAAGGCCAGATCGACGGCGCCGGTCTCCGGGCGGAGCTGCTCCTCGGGTAGGTTGCTGCGCGGGTCCTCGGCGCGCTCCGCCTCGGCGAGAGTCTCATCATGGCGGGCCTGGCCGTTGAGGCTGCGGCTCAGGCCGAGCCGCAGAACCAAGGTGAACCGGTCCGGCTCGCGACGGGCCGAGAGGGCCTCGCGGGGCCGGTCATGGGCCGGACTTCGGCGCCGTCGGGCGGTGCGCACGCCCAGAGGGTGGTCAGTTCCGGAGCAGCGCGCACACGAGGTTCTCCTCGACCTCGCGCAGTTTCTCCAGCAGCCGTGGCTTCGTCGCCTCGTTCACCTGCGTGGTGAGTGAGAACGTCAGGGACCGCTCTCCGTCCGGTGTCGCGGCGATCAGCTGGGTGTAGCCGGGTGTGTTTCCGGTGTGTCCGAGCACCACTCCGCATCTCGTGGTGTAACGGAAGATCGCCGCGCCTGCCTCGTTCCCGCCCGGGCCCGCCGGTTCCGAGGCGCCGTCGACCCAGCGGCGCTGCTCGCGCAGCGTCGCCGGGGAGACCAGCGCGCCGCCCGCGTAACCGCGGATGAACCGCGTCATGTCATGTGGAGTGGAGACGATTCCGCCCGACGCCCACACTCCCGAGGCGCCGATCAGCTCGCTGACGTCCTCCGGCGCCGCCGGCGGCTGGAGGGAGACGTCGTAGCCGCGCATGTACGGTTCCGGCAGCTCGAAGCCCTGCGGGAGGCTCGTGTTGCGCAGGCCGAGCGGACGGTGGACCAACCGCCGCAACAGCTCTTCGTATCGATTCCCGGTCGCCGCCTCGGCCATCAGGGCCACGGCGATGTTGTCCGAGTTGGAGTACTGGTACCGCGACCCGGGGCGGAACAACAGCGGCTCGCCGGCCACGAAGTCGAGCAGCCGCCGGGAGTCGAAGCGATGATGCGGATCGGCCGTGAGGATGCTGAGGAAGTCCGGACTCCGGCTGAAGTCCGGCAGGCCGCTGGTGTGGGTCAGGAGCTGGCGCAGGGTCACCGCGTGCCAGGCCCGTGGGAGCGCGGGCAGCCGTCGGCCGATCGTGTCCTCCAGTCCGAGCGTGCCCCGGTCCACGAGCCGCAGCGCTACGGCGCCGCTGAAGGCCTTCGCCGTACTGGCGATACGCATGTGGTCGGTCGGTTCGACCGGCCTGCCGGTGTCGAGGTCGGCGACTCCGGCCCGCAGAATCCGGCGTGACTCCCCGCGCTGGAGCACGGCGATGACGCCGGGCGGGCCACCCGGAG
Organism: Streptomyces sp. ADMS; assembly: GCF_033441795.1. NCBI lineage: Bacteria > Bacillati > Actinomycetota > Actinomycetes > Kitasatosporales > Streptomycetaceae > Streptomyces > Streptomyces sp. ADMS. The sequence continues at coordinate 3,212 of NZ_JAVFVX010000192.1, forward strand.
CACGGACCAGCTGTTCGAGCTGGCGTTGGAGCGACTGGTCCGTGGCGGGGCCGGGCGTGACCGCGCCGGCGGGTGCGGACACCAGAGCTGCCAGACAGGCGCCGGCCAGCACGGCGCTGACCGGCAGACGCAGGTGGGGCAGACGGGGCAGCGGCATGGGAACTCCTTGGGCGGGCTGGGCGGCCGGTCATGCCCAGCATCGGCCGCGTGGCGCCCGGCTGCCTGAGTGGCTGCTGCATACGGCCGAGCGGTCGCGCGGTCGGGCTGTTGCCCTCGGGTCGGGGGGACAGGCCGTACCCCGCGCACTGCAGCCGAGTACGGCCACTGTGGGACCAGATAGTGTGCCGACAAATGAACAATTTACCTTTTGGGTAGATAATTCGCCTAGGTGGCCCACCCGGAGCCGGGGACATGGCAGCTCATCTACGGACCCGCGCCACGCAGGGGTGTGGGAGGTGAAAGAGATGGCGGCAGGCAAGAAGGTCAAGAACGTAGCCGAGAAGGCCAAGGGCAAGGTGAAGGAAACTACTGGTGAGGCTGTCGGCAGCGAAAGCCTGGAGGCGAAGGGGGTCCGCGAGCAGGTGGCGGGCGATGCGAAGCAGACCGTTCAGAAGGCCAAGGACACGCTGAAGCACTGACCCCCAAGCCGCGGAGATCGCCAGGCCATGGTCGAGAGGGGCCGACGTCTACATCGGCCCCTCTCGACGGCCAGCCCGACCCTCCGGCCCCATGCTCACCTCTACAGCCGGCGTCGGCGGCGCGTTTCGTCGGTTTCGTCCTCGCCGCTTCCGGGCCTCCTCGATCCAGTCGGTCAGCCGGGGCCGGCCGGTGATCAGCGCCTCGTGTGCCGGCTCGACGGTGTAGCCGTCCAGGCTGACCAGCCCGGGCGGCGGCGAGGCGCTCCAGGACGTCCGACGCGCCGGGAGCCGAGTTCGGCGCGCGTCGCGGGGTGACGCGTATCGGCGGCGCCGTCCCCGGGGGCGATCAGTCGCAGCGGGACGCGGCGGGCGAGGCGGGCCTGCTTCGGCGCGAGATCGCCGTGGACCTGCTCGGCGGTGGAGGCGATCGCCCGCGTACCCCGGCTGTCTCCTCGTACGCGGCCAGAGAGAGGGTGTGGCCGCGGCGCCGCCGCCAGGTCTCCAGCAGGGCGTGCGAGAGCATCGGCAGCGCGCCGGGGCGGTCGATGAGCTCGTCGATACTTCGTCATCCAGCGAGCACGCTCCCGCGACGGGTAGGCCTCCGTGCAGGAAGCGGTGCGGGAAAGCGGCCAGGTACGGCGAAATGCCGTCACAGCCGTCGGCCGGTGACGTCCCCGCCGGGATCGTCGGCCAGCGCGATGGCCGTGGTGATCCGTTTGCCCACGGGTTCGCGGTGGACCGCGAAGCTCTGGCCGACCGCCATGACGATCTCCAGCCCGTGCTGGCCGATCCTCATCGGGTCGGGGGCGAGGATCGCCGGCGGCGTCGGGTTGCTGTCCCAGACCGTCACCTCCACCGCGCCGCCGTTGACTTCCAGCGTCAGCAGACACGGGCCGGGTGCGTACTTGCGGGCGTTGGTCACCAACTCGCTGACCACGAGCTGCACCAAGCCCATGACGCGCGCGGATACCGGCAGCCCGTGTACGGCCTGGACATCGCTGAGGAAGCTGCGGGCCAGATCGCGGGCGACGGCGATGTCCTCGCTGCCCTCGAACGCCCCCGACACCGATACGACGTCCTCCACCAGAGACTGTCCGCCCTCACCGCCTGCTGTCCGCTCCATACCGGCCCACCTCGCTCTCGCGTAACAAACGTGCAGCGCCCCTCCTACCCCCGAACCCTGACATCAGGCGTTCGTGAGGCAATCAGGAGGGCGACGTCTTCGGGGACCTTCCTCGTCCCGGCGCATACGGGCGGCAGCATGTGTCACTGCCGTGCCTGTCGCGTCGGTGCACCCTGCCACCCACTCAGCAATGGGCACGAAGGACTGCGCCTCCTCCTCGTCGGTGGTGAACTGCCGCTACGCGGACTCACGCTCCGACCGTGCAGCGAACAACAGGGGCGGCAGGCGGCCGCGAGTTGTGCCTGACAGTCGGAGGCCTATCAGGGGGATACGGGGGCACCCGGACCTCACCCTTCGAGAGGAACCGCTCCATGCTTGGTATAGCCGCGGCAGTACTGTTCTTCATCGCCTTCCTGATCAACGCTGCCGAGATCGCGACGAATGATGTCTTCTCCTCCACGAACGTCATGCTCCTCGGCCTGATGCTCCTGGCCCTGCACGTCGCGGGAATCGGGAGTGGCTGGTCCGGCCGCAGGCGCTGACTGTGTCGAAACCCGGTGTGCGGTGAGGCAATTGCGGCGCCTCACCGCACACCAGCGCCCCAGCCCACACACGTCGTGCGTGCACCTTCGGTCCCCTGGCCGCGTCCTTTGGCCGACGCGTCGCGAAAGGAAAATCCGCTGCGGTCACGTGCGATGACACCCGCAGGGCGGGCAGGCCCGAACCGCCCGGTCAGCCGTGCGAGGGGTACTGATGTGTCCCGTCGGTTAAGGACGCGACCCGTACGACCGCCACCCGTCTGGACCGAACAGCAGCGGCCTGCCGTTGACGAAGTTCATGGCTCCGCACACCACCTCCACATCGGCGTTGCTACCGGCCTGCTGCTCGACGAGTGCCGATACCCGTCGCCGACGCCGGACCTGAAACCCATGGACCTCAATCCGCACACGCCCGCGACCGCGTCACACCGTCTGCGCCGTCACTCGCCCCGCGCCTGCACCAGGCTGACGTGCTGAAGCGGTGGGTGCTGCCGCCGGACTCCGTGGACTCTCGGCATGTGCTACCTGCTGCACTGTCTGGCAGGCCCGCTCCCGGGAAAGCCGTCGCCTGCGCGCACCCCCGCGCAGTGCTGAGGCCGGGTGGGGTGGCGTTCGGCTCGACCATTCTGGGTCGGGGCATACGGCACACTCGCCTTGCGCGATTTCAGCCGGCAGGAGCCAACTGGCGGGGAATCATGTGCAATCGGCAGGACCGGCCCGACGACCTGGAGACGGTATCGGGCCCGCACGCTCGCCTGCCACGAGGTGACCGTGGTGGGCTCGGTGGCTACGCTCCACGCACGAGCCGCACCCTGAGATATTTCATTGTGTGTGGTGCAGCCAGCGTTGGAGGGTGTTGTTGACGTCGGCCGGCAGGGTGCTGAGCTGGTCGATGACGGCGCGGTCTTCGGGCATCGGGGGGATGCCGGCGACGGTGAGTGCCGCGTGCAGGGCGAGGCGTTGCTGGTCGTGTGGGGTGAGGGCGTAGTCGAGACGATGGGCGGGGTTGGGCGGCGGCAGGAAGCAGTCGAGGTCATCGCGGGGCTGGGCGGGAGTGGGCCAAGCATTGTCATGGGGATGCGCGGCGTAGGGGTCGACTACGGCGCACGCACTGAGACTCTCGTTGCTCCAGGCGGGCAAGGGGGTCATCTTCTGTCTCCTCAACGGCGAATTGCGGTTCATAGGTCCAGAGCCCCGCAAGGCCTGCTTCGGTTGCGGCCGGGACCGTACGTCACGCTGACGGCGTCATCGGCTGCTGATCACTTGGTGTGACCAGTAGATGGCAGTCGGTGCTGCCGTGCGGCGGTGTCCGGCGTGGTCTTGGTGACGGAGCGTCACCCCAGGCCGTGGTGCGACCCGGCGCTGGTGGGCCCGGAGCGCTTTGCAGCCGGCCCTGGCGCCGGGCCGGCCCGCAGGCGCGTCCGCGGGTCGAGAGTGCTGCTCGGTCACAGCCAAGCCGTACGGCGACTTCTTCCGTTTGAGAGAGGGATCTGAGGTGAGACGGGGGGAGAAGGTTCCTTCGAGCGAGTCAGGAGTGAGCGACTGTGGCTGCGGACAAGAAGGCTCAGGCCAAGGGCGAGCAGGCCAAGGGCAAGGTCAAGAAGGTCGTCGGCGGAGCGGTCGGCAACGAGTCCCTGAAGGCCAAGGGCGAGGCCGAGGAGTCCAAGGGAGACCTGCGCACGGCCAAGGAGAAGGCCAAGGACGCGATCAAGCCCAAGTAACACACATCTCCTGATCCCGGCAGCCCCTCCTGCGGGCTGCCGGGATCTGCGCTGTGCACCTGACGCCGGTTGCCCGCGGCTCGCTCCGTTCTGCGGACGGCGGCGGAAGTCGTCAGGAGCCGACACCCTTCAGGAAATTTTCAAGGACGCGCTGTGGCGTCGCCGCTGAGGATCACCCGCGAGGGTACCCGGCGCAGCATGACTGTCTATGGATTGCACGCCTCGCACGAACAGATCCCGCCCGCGAAACTGCTCGATGCCGTGGTGCGAGCAGAACATGCGGGATTCACCGCCGCCATGTGCTCGGACCACTTCTCGCCCTGGAGCGTCCGCCAGGGAGAGTCGGGATTCGCCTGGTCCTGGCTCGGAGCCGCTCTCCAGGCCACTGACCGGATGCCGTTCGGCGTGGTGAACGCGCCGGGGCAGCGTTACCATCCCGCGATCATCGCCCAGGCGATCGCCAGCCTCGCGTCCATGTACCCGGGCAGGTTCTGGGCGGCCCTCGGCAGCGGTGAGGCCTCCAACGAGCACATCACAGGCGCCCGTTGGCCGCGCAAGGACCAACGCAACGCACGTCTGCGGGAATGCGTCGACATCATTCGCGCACTGCTCGCAGGGGAGGAGGTCAGCCACGACGGACTGGTGACCGTGGACCGGGCCCGGCTGTGGACGCTGCCGCCCGAGGCGCCCCCGCTCGTCGGGGCCGCGTGCAGCACGGCCACCGCCGCCTGGTGCGCCGAGTGGGCGGACGGCCTCATCACGGTCAACGCCCCGCGGGAACGGCTGCGCGAGATCACCGACGCCTATCGTGACGCGGGCGGCCGCGGGCCCCTGCATGAGAGGTGTGCAAGCTGAAGTTGCTGGTCACGGGGCTGGTGTGCGTGGGCATC
>NZ_JAVFVX010000193.1:0-7892 GCF_033441795.1 Streptomyces sp. ADMS
CGGTGGCCTGGTGCTCCCAGGTGATGATGCCGTCCTTGACGTACACCATCCACGAACACGACCCGGTGCAGTTCACGCCATGGGTGGAGCGCACCACCTTGTCGTGAGCCCACCGGTCCCGGTAGAAGCTCTCCCACTTCGGGTCGCCTTCACCGAACACGGCGCGCCCGTCGGCCGACACCTCACGACGGGTCAACAGTCTGCGGGCCGCCAGCGGCCAGCTCTCACCTGTGGGCGACGCCTGGCGCCGTGCGTTCTGATGGTTCTCCATGGCTGGGAACGCTAGAAGCCGCAGGCCATGGTGCACCTGGGGCTGGCGGTCCCTGCCGGACGACCTTCCGGCCCCATCTGGCCGGTTGCAATAGGGACCTTTGGTCCCCGTGCTGGGTCCGGTCAGCGGGGGAGTTCGGCTGTGCCCGGAGTGCATGCTGGGCACTGATCGAACCGCAGATGCCCATCTGTACGACCGCATTCCGTGCCTGCCTGGCAGCCGACTCCCCCGTCCCCGGCTGCCGCAGGCACAGCGCGTACGGCGCGTGGCGCCCGGTTCGGCCGAGCGTCCGGCCGCTCACCGCGGCCGGACGCGGCATTCGCCCCGAGAGTCGGCACCCTGAATGCCGGCCCCACCCGCATCGGCCGGCCGCGCCGGCCCGACCCGCTGGAGACACGACCATGAGCGTGCTCACCCTCGCCTCGGACCCCCAGGACGCCACAGCCCTTGAAGGCGCGGAGGCGCACCACGCTCGCCTGGCCGGGGAACTGGCCACGCGTGAAGATGCTGCTCACGCCGTGGACCGCCGTGAGCCGAGCGCCGCTGAGAAGATCCACGCCGGCTCGTGGCCTTCTGCGACCGCTCGCTGCTGCCGCACGCCGCAGCCGAGGAAGCCGCGCTCTACCCCGTCGCGCACGGCATGCCCGAGGCCCGCCTGCTCATCGAGAGCCTCATCAGCTGGCCCTGCTGTGGACGCCCCAGGACCGGCGGGAGGCGACCGCCCACTGCCGGACCGCCCCAGCTGCCCAGTCCGCAATCTGAAGCTGCGGCGCTGCAGTGCTGTCGGAGAACGCGACGCTGGTGACGGGCAGGCGCTCCATCATGTGTCCCGGCTGTGCAGGGTCGGGGAGCCAGTGCAGGTACTGGAGGAAGACGGAGTTATGGGCGACTGCGGCCTGCCCTCGGTCGCCTGGCCCGCTACGGCCGGACGCACGGCTCCTTCTTCTGCGTCGGCGCCCGGTCCTATCAGGTGCGCGGCGTTCCAGCTGCCACCACCCCCACCGGCCCGGCGGGGGTGGTGGCCCGCGCAGATCGAGGACCGTCGCCCGGCCCGCTCTGCTGCGCCTCACGGATTGCCGCGCGCCCCGTTGAGCTCCCGGCCCGTGACCATCTCGGATTCGATCCGTACGAACACGGCGTCTTTCAGGGGCATCCAAGACGTGGGGCCGTCCTGGGACAGCCGCTCGTGCTCGGCGGGGTCGGTCACCACGGTGGCCCGGCCCGTGACGACCACGCTCCAGCCGGACCGGGATACCGCGTCGAACTCGTCCCCTTCGAAGGCGACCACGACGCCGTCGATGGCGTGTACGAGGTCCGAGTCCGGCGAGGTGCACAGCAGGACGAGGCGTCCGTGTCCAGGGAGGAGTTGATGGGGAGCACCGCGGGCAGTGCCTGCCTGGTGTAGACCACGCGGCCGACCGGCACCTTGGCGAGCAGCCGCATGCACTCCTGCCGGTCGAGTGAGCGAAAGGCGTCGTTCTGGGACATCAGTCCATCGTCCCCGCGGGAGCCGCTCGGGCAAGGCGGTCCAGGGGGCTGTTTGGAGGGACGGCCGGGTCCGAACCCGGGGACCGTCTGTCCGTCGGTAGGGACTGATGGCCCATGCCACCGGTGCTTCCTGATGCGAACAGTGGTGACGTGACGCCGTTCTGCAGGCAGGGGGCTGCGGTGCGCGTGCGATCCCGGTGGCGCAGTACCACCATGAAGTGGAAAGGGGACGGACAACATGGTCCAGCCGTTGGAGTCGAAGAGCGGCAGCTCACCGTCAGCTGGGTCGGTGTCCGGCCGGGCGTGGCTGATGCTGGCCCTGGCCACGGTCGGTTTCGCCGTGAACTTCTGGGCCTGGGCGCTGCTCAGCCCCCTCGGCCCCCGGTTCAAGGACGGCCTCGACCTGTCGTCGTTCGAGCAGTCGCTGCTGGTGGCGGTGCCGGTCGTGGTCGGCTCACTGGGCCGGATACCGGTCGGCGCGCTGACTGACAGGTTCGGCGGACGGGTCATGTTCCCGGTGGTGTCGGCGGCCACCGTCGTGCCGGTGCTCTACCTGGGCCTGGCCGGGCACTCGTCCCTCGCCGCCCTGCTCATCGGCGGTTTCTTCCTCGGCATCGGCGGCACCGCCTTTGCCGTCGGTGTGCCGCTCGTCAACGCCTGGTTCCCGCCCGGGCGGCGCGGTCTTGCCATCGGCGTCTTCGGCGCCGGCATGGGCGGCACCGCCATCAGCGCCCTGACCACCGTGAAGCTGGTCGACGCGAACAGCATGGTGACACCGTTCCTGATCACCGCCGCGGTCCTGGCCATGTATGCCGTGGCTGCCGCGCTGTTGCTGCGCGACGCCCCCGGCCGCACCGTACCGACCGAGCCGTTGGCCCGTCGACTGGCCGCCACCGTCCGGATGCCCATCACCTGGCAGGCATCCGCGCTGTACGCGGTCGCGTTCGGCGGCTATGTCGCCTTCTCGGTCTACCTGCCCACCTACCTCAAGACCGGCTACGGCCTCACCCAGGCGGACGCGGCGAACCGCATGGCCGGATTCGTGCTCCTCGCGGTGGCGATGCGCCCGATGGGTGGCTGGTTGTCCGACCGGATGGGCCCGGTCCGGGTGCTGGCCGGCTCGATGGCCGTGGTCGTGGCCGGTGCGGTCGTGCAGTCGTTCACCCCGGCCCTGGCGCCGGTGGGCACCATCGCCTTCCTGGCCATGGCCGCCGCGCTCGGCGCGGCCAGCGGGGCGACCTTCGCCCTGCTGGCCCTGCTGACCCCGGCCAACCAGGTCGGCTCGGTGACCGGAGTGGTCGGTGCCGCGGGCGGACTGGGCGGGTTCCTGCCGCCGCTGGTCATGGGCTCGCTGTACGGGGCGTACGAGTCGTACGCGATCGGTCTCGTCCTGCTCGCGATCGTGGCCGCCGGGGCGCTGGCCTTCACCCTCACCGCCGTCCGCGCCGCATCCGAAGGCGGTGGGCGGAAGCCGCGCACCGGCGGTCGGCGCGAGCACCGCACCGCCGGTACCACCGCGTAAGGGTGAGCGGTTCAGACCGACAGGAACGAAGGAAGGGAGAAGACCGGTGTGCGAGTACTGCGGCTGCCAGTCGCTGGCGTCGATCGACGAGCTGACCCGTGAGCACGACGAGGTTGTCCGCCTGATCAGCCACGTCCGCCCCGTCCGCCAGGACGGTGACGTGGACCGGATGGCTCAGATCGCCCGTGAGATCACCACCGTGCTCGACCCGCACACGCAGGTCGAGGAGCACGGGCTGTTCCCCGCGATGGCCGGGGACTTCCCCGAGCAGATCGCGGTCCTGGAGGCCGAGCACCGCCGCATCGGGGCGGTGCTGGCCGAGGCCGCCGACGGCGCGACGTCCGAGGACCCGAACTGGCCGGACCGGCTCATCGAGGCGATGGCCCTGCTGCGCGATCACATCCTCAAGGAGCAGGACGGGGTCTTCCCGGCCGCGCTCGCCAACCTCAGCACCGAGGAGTGGGAAGCGGTCGAGGGGGTGCGCGCGCAGGCAGGCGGCGCCCTGTCCCGGCCGGCTGCCTGACCGGGCCGTGTTCCCGCCCCGTTGGGAGCACACCAAGCAGATACCGTACCCCCGCTCGGAACGAGCGGGGGTACGGCGTTTGCAGGCGCAGGTATGGCCTGGCGAAGCCCGGGTAACCCGCCCCTGCACGCAACGATCTTTGCCAAGCCACGTGTTGGTCGTGGTGTGGCTGTTGACCTTCGGGGGGACGGCGGTCGTAGAGTCGTGTGCGGCCGGAACCGATCACAATTCGAACGGGCCCGTGGTGCCCGGGGCGGAGTGGCACGGTGAGCACGGAGACCAGCCGGGAACAGACGCAGGCGGCCATGGACGGCGAATTGGCGGAGGCGCTGGTGCGCAGCCGCCGGTTCTTCACCAGGGCGGAGGTCTCCGACGACCTGCGCACCCTGCACCGAAAGGGCGGCCGGCAGGCGGACGACTTCTACCGGGACCGCTGGTCGCACGACAAGGTGGTGCGCTCCACCCACGGGGTGAACTGCACCGGCTCGTGCTCGTGGAAGGTGTACGTCAAGGACGGCATCATCACCTGGGAGGCCCAGCAGACCGACTACCCCTCGGTCGGCCCCGACCGCCCCGAGTACGAGCCGCGCGGCTGCCCGCGCGGCGCCGCCTTCTCCTGGTACACCTACTCGCCCACCCGGGTGCGCTACCCGTACGTGCGCGGCGTGCTGCTGCAGATGTACCGAGAGGCCAAGGCCCGCCTCGGCGACCCGGTGGCCGCCTGGGCGGACATCGTCTCCGACCCGGAACGTGCCCGCCGCTACAAGCGGGCTCGCGGCAAGGGCGGGCTGGTGCGGGCGAGCTGGGACGAGGCGGTCGAGATGATCGCCGCCGCCCACGTGCACACGATCAAGGAGTATGGCCCGGACCGGCTGGCCGGCTTCTCGCCGATCCCGGCGATGTCGATGGTCTCGCACGCCGCCGGAGCCCGCTTCTACTCGCTGCTCGGCGGCGCGATGCTCTCGTTCTACGACTGGTACGCCGACCTGCCGGTCGCCTCCCCCCAGGTCTTCGGCGACCAGACCGACGTACCGGAGTCCGGGGACTGGTGGGACGCCGGCTATCTGATCATGTGGGGCTCCAATCTGCCGGTGACCCGCACGCCCGACGCGCACTGGATGGCAGAGGCCCGTTACCGCGGCCAGAAGGTCGTCGCCGTCTCTCCGGACTACGCGGACAACGTGAAGTTCGCCGACGAGTGGCTGGCGGCCCAGCCCGGTACCGACGGGGCCCTCGCCATGGCGATGGGGCACGTGATCCTCAAGGAATTCTTTGTCGACCGGGCCACGCCGCACTTCACCGACTACGTCAAGCGCTACACCGACCTGCCCTTCCTGGTCGCCCTGGAAGAGAGCGAGGACGAGCCGGGCACCTTCACACCGGGCAAGTTCCTCACCGCCGCGGATCTCGGTGGCGAACACGCCGGGGCCGAGCACGCCGAGTTCCGGACCGTCCTGCTGGACGCGAACACACGGCAGCCGGTGGTGCCGAACGGCACGCTCGGCGACCGATACGGCGAGTCCGGCGTCGGCAAGTGGAACCTTGACCTCGGCGACACCCAGCCTCTGCTGTCCACCGAGGGCGGCGACGAGGCGCCGGTCGCCGTCGACCTGCCGCGCTTCGACGCCCCCGACGGCAGCGCGGCGAGACTGCGGCGCGGCGTACCGGTTCAGCGGGTCGCCGGGCACCTCGTGACCACGGTGTACGACCTCCTGCTCGCCCAGTACGGGGTCGCTCGCGACGGCCTGCCCGGCCGGTGGCCGTCCTCGTACGAGGACGCGGAGGAGCCGTACACGCCTGCCTGGCAGGCGGCGATCACCGGAGTGGACGCCGGGAAGGCGGCTCGGATCGCGCGGGAGTTCGCCGCCAACGCCGAGGAGTCCGGCGGCCGTTCGATGATCATCATGGGGGCGGGGACCAACCACTGGTTCCACTCCGACACCATCTACCGGGCTTTTCTGACCCTGACCACACTGACCGGCTGCCAGGGCGTCAACGGCGGCGGCTGGGCCCACTACGTCGGCCAGGAGAAGGTCCGTCCGATCACCGGCTACTCGGCGATCGCGACCGCAGCCGACTGGAACCGGCCGGCCCGGCTGATGATCCAGACCGCGTACTGGTACCTGCACAGCGACCAGTTCCGCTACGACCCGTTCTCCGCCGACACCCTCGCGGCGGCCGGCGCGGGCGGCCCGTTCGCCGGGAAGACCACCGCGGACGTCATCGCCCAGTCCGCGCGGATGGGCTGGATGCCGTCGTACCCGACCTTCGACCGCAACCCCCTCGACCTCGCCGACGAGGCCGACACCGCGGGCCGCCCGGTCGCCGAGCACATCGTGGACGAGCTGAAGGCCGGGCGGCTGCGGTTTGCCGGCGAGGACCCGGACGCACCCGAGAACTTCCCCAGGGTGCTGACCATCTGGCGTGCCAACCTGCTGGGCTCCTCGGCCAAAGGCAATGAGTACTTCCTCAAGCATCTGCTCGGCACCGACCACGCGGTCCGGGCCGCCGAGGCGCCGCCGGAGGCCCGCCCGCGGGAGGTGGTGTGGCGGGAGGAGGCCCCGGAGGGCAAGCTCGACCTGCTGCTGACCCTGGACTTCCGGATGACCAGCACGACCGTCTTCTCCGACGTCGTCCTGCCTGCTGCCACCTGGTACGAGAAACACGACCTGTCCAGCACCGACATGCACCCCTTCGTGCACGCCTTCAACCCGGCCATCGCCCCGCCCTGGCAGACCCGCACCGACTGGGACGCCTTCCACACCCTCGCGAAAGAATTCAGCCGCCAGGCCGCCGATCACCTGGGCGTCCGCAAGGACGTGGTCGCCGCCGCACTGCAGCACGACACCCCGGACGAGATGGCCAACCCGCACGGCCGGGTACTCGACTGGAAGGCGGGGGAGTGCGAGCCGGTCCCCGGCCGCACCATGCCGAAGCTGGTGACGGTGGAACGCGACTACGCGGCCGTCGCCGACAAGATGGGCGCCCTCGGCCCGCTACTTGACACCCTGGGCGCGACCACCAAGGGCGTCACCTTCAAGGTCGACCGCGAGCTGGAGTACCTGCGGCACAAGAACGGCACGGTGCGCGGCGGCGCGGCCGACGGGAGGCCCTCGATCGCCCGCGACACGCACGCCTGCGAGGCGATCCTCGCCCTGTCCGGCACCACCAACGGCCACCTCGCCACGCAGGGCTTCCACACCCTCGAAGCCCGCACCGGCACGCGGCTCGCGGACCTGGCCGCAGAGCACGAGGGCAAGCAGATCACCTTCGCCGACACCCAGGCCGCCCCCGTGCCGGTCATCACCTCCCCGGAGTGGTCCGGGTCGGAGACCGGAGGGCGCCGCTACTCCCCGTTCACCATCAACGTCGAGCGCCTCAAGCCCTGGCACACCCTCACCGGCCGCCAGCACTTCTACCTCGACCACGACTGGATCACCGCACTCGGCGAACAACTGCCCGTCTACCGGCCTCCGCTGAACATGCACGCGCTCTTCGACGAGCCCCGCATCGGCGAGACGGGCGAGCTCGGCGTGACCGTGCGCTACCTGACCCCGCACAACAAGTGGTCCATCCACTCCGAGTACCAGGACAACCTGTTCATGCTCTCCCTGTCGAGGGGCGGGCCGACGATCTGGATGAGCACGCAGGACGCGGCCAAGGTCGGGGTGAAGGACAACGACTGGGTGGAGGCGGTCAACCGCAACGGTGTGGTCGCCGCCCGCGCGGTCGTCTCGCACCGCATGCCCGAGGGCACGGTCTACATGCACCACGCCCAGGACCGCCTGATCGACGTGCCCCGCACCGAGACCACCGGCCGGCGCGGCGGCATCCACAACTCCCTCACCCGCCTGCTGATCAAACCCAGCCACCTCATCGGCGGCTACGCCCAGCTCTCCTACGCATTCAACTACCTCGGCCCGACCGGCAACCAGCGCGACGAGGTCACCGTCATCCGCCGCCGCACGAACCAGGAGGTGACGTACTGATGCCCCCTGGCGAAGCCACCATCGGACGCGTGATGGCCCAGATGGCGATGGTGATGAACCTCGACAAGTGCATCGGCTGCCACACCTGCTCGGTCACCT
>NZ_JAVFVX010000194.1:0-7570 GCF_033441795.1 Streptomyces sp. ADMS
TGGGGTTTTCCGGAGCCGCCTTCGGGATTCGAACCCGAGACCTACGCATTACGAGGGCCTGCAGGAACATCCTGAGTGATGCTGATGCATGCCGCATGGGCCTGTTTCCGCAGGTCAGCCTCGCGCGACACATCGAGCCATCCGTCTCCGGATGTCCTGTGCCACGCCATCCGCTCACGCATTGCTCACGCAGACCACAGAACCGGTCAGTACAGATGCTGTCGCATCCCAGCACAGCTACCGTGCACGTACTCCGATACCGTGCACGTACTCCGAGGGATGGTGTGACGTCACCTTCCTGTCGGCAAGTTTTAAATCTTTTGCTCGTCAAGCATTCGCAAATATTTTTCATAAGCCTCATTGACATGCTTCGGACTTCGAACCAGGATCCCCTCTTCCATCCGATAGGTCCGGTTTGGATCTCCCTTAAATGAAAGCCAGTTAAAGCTGGTATTGATCCAGATGTCATCCGAGATGAGAATTTTAGCGTGAGAATTTTTCAGGCGCACAAAGGTAAAGTCATCCTTAAACCGTGCAGCGAGATTCCTCAGCCTCGTTAGAGCCCTCTCGTGGCTATCTCGGTCATCTTCTCCGATCCCATAGGCGATATGAATTCGCACCTTTCTTCGCAATAGTCTTTCCAGGCTGGCAATAAATGTGGTATCCACAACAGAGTTCTTCACCCACGGAGCAACGATAAGCAGCCTTCGCTTGCTGTCGGTGAGGGATTCGCGCAGAAAATCGGGGTGCTCATGTACGCTCACATCGCGCACCTCAACATCGCCCTGTTCTGGCTTCTCGGAAGGTAGCTTTACTGCGGCTTCGACGGACTCATCTGTCGATGTGGATCGCTGGCGGGTCCTGATGGCCTCGAGATCCTCCGGAAGGGAGGGCCGGTTCGCCGGCTCGCCAACAGTAATGTTGAGAGCAGATGGCCCGCCTAGGCCCAGCAATGCCCTCTCGTGAGGAGCACTGAGTTGTCCGTCCACAACAACGCCGAGTTGGATCTCAGCGCGGGCATCATCCGAGAAGATGAGAAGCTTTACCGGAAGATAGCGATGCTTTTTCGGTGCCATCTTCTCGACAGCAAGAACCTCTAGCTTTCGCTGATGCTCATCTCCGTCTGAGATAAGCCTGTTGAGACTCGCAACTGTGACATCAGCCGAAACGATGCGCTGACTTCGAGCTGCTGGCAAGACAAGTAGACCCGCCTCCTCGGCCTCCTTCTTTTGGACGAGAAATTCCGGGCGATAGGACGCCACGTTCCAGGTCAATCGGTCGAATGTAACCGGCAGAGGGCGTTGGACAGGGCGAATCGCTTCAAGCTCCACAGCCATTAGCCGACCTTGCGGTGTCAATTCCACACAGGTCTTCTGACCTGCTGCACGCGCAAGATTATCCGCTGCCAACTGCTCTACGATGGCAGATTCGGTGAGCTTCGACTCCAATCCAAGAATATCGGCTATCTTTTCTGGATCGCGAATACCAATATTAACGAGCCGAATAACGAACTCGTCGAGCAGAGGAATTGATTTCCGCTCCTGAGCAAGGACGTCCACGTTTAGCTGTGTAACCGGAAGGGCTGCATCTGCTACGGCAACCAGGTGCAGCCCTGGGCGACTACCAGCATATCTTTTTGCGATGAAGGCATCAGATTCGTACACGCTCAGCCTCCGAAATCTTGCAATCCTCCGGATGGTCCTCGATATAGTTCACGACCTGCCGCAGCGCTCCTGGACTAGATCTGCAAAAGTCGGCGTCTCCGACAATCATAAGACCGTATCTAGCACGCGACAGTGCAACGTTAATCCGCCGCCAGTATTTTTCCCCAAGGAACCCGAATTTACCTTGCGGATTGCTGCGCGTCACCGAGAATACGGCAAGATCAGACTCGCGCCCTTGAACGGCGTCGACAGACTCAACCGTAACGTCAAGGTGCTGGAACTGGACCTTGGCAAGATTGCGGTGGATCTCGTCAATCTGCAACCTATACGGAGCAATAACCAACGCCTCAAGTCGTTTCCGATTGAACGGCTTAATGGCTCCGCGGTCGATCGCGGTATCAATGGCTTTGAGTCTACTCACAGCCAAAGTAGCTTCGGCCCGGTTTGCTACAGAGCCGCTTGAACCGTCTTGCTGAAATCGAGCAGCACCAAGATTTCCAGTGTCAATCCACGATACTGCTCCCCACAAGGCATTGTATCCAGGGATACCGTCAGTCTTTGGCGACCTCAATTTCTCGTCGTAGAAGCAGGTTGAGACGAGATCTCCAATTGGCCTGATCATTCGATACTGTTCAACCAGCTCCTGTTGAACTGGGGAAACAGTCCTTCCAATAAGATAGTCAAAGAGCGTGGTCGCCACAAAGTCTCGGTCGAGACCGTACTCATCGAGCTTCGCTATCGATCGCAACAGCTCTTCATCCATCGGCGGCAGCTGACGCGTATCTCCCACCAAGATCCACTGACGAGCGCGTGCAAGAGGCACGAGTGCTTCTGTAGCCGTCGCCTTGGACGCCTCGTCAAGGATGCACAAGTCGAAATCTAGATCTCGAACCGCACGATGCCCGAGAAATCCGATGCACGTTCCAGCAACTACATTTGCGGTTCGCAGGAAAACACTCGCCAGGTTCTTATCCGAAGTGAGCCGAAGCATCCAGTCAGCTTGGAGCTTAAGAAGACTCACGAGATGCAACGCTGAGCTGGTGCCACCAAGCAACAGATCAATCGCATCATGTGCTTCCTCAGGCGTAATTTCATCTCGAAGGGTGAGCGCACCTGCGATTTCAGCTCTCCCTGACTTGAGCAGTTCACCTTTACGCTCAAGCAGTCTATCGAGAAGGTCTCGGTCTGTTTCGACATCCTCGGCTAGCCCCAGTCCTGTCGCCAGATCCGAGGACGGTCCAGAGTTCGAAAGATCTCTCACTCTATTTTCGACGACCCCAATCTCAGCCAATACATTTGCGAGTTGCTGCAATACCAGGGCGGCGCGAAGGTGAGATTTGTCAATGCCGTGACGCTGAGCCTCGGCATCAAGGAATTCCTCAGTGCGCTTCTGGATACCACGAGCCCATCGCTCCATGGCTTTGTCCAACAGTAGATGCTGGACCGTAGTATCCACGTGTGGATCTTCTGGTCGCCCAAGGCGGACCAAGCCGGGAATTCCCGCTGTGTGCAGCCGGCCAAGAGCGTTATCGACTGCAACATGAGTCTGGCTTACGATCAAGATCCTAGCCTCGGGGCGCCGCCGGAGGAACTGGGAAACAATCTCTGTGATTACACTTGTCTTGCCTGTACCGGGAGGCCCTTGGATCAACAAGAAATCTTTGGCCCCAAGAGCATAGGAAACGGCGGAGCGCTTACTCTCATCGAGGTCGCCTCGCTGCCATGAATCAATGCCAATTTTTTCCGGAACGGAAGAACCAGCTGGGTCCAATAGCAGAGAACGGAGATCAGGTCGAACTGCGGTTTCATTTTTGATCCGCTCAACGGCTTCCTGCTGGCGGATAAGAGCCACCTTGGTGGCTTCCAAATAAGGAACCAGCTGTCCTCTGTTGGGTAGATTCCGAGCTTCCCTGCGGAAACGCAACGTAATTTGCTCTCCATCGTGGCTGACCACTTCCCCGCGCGCCAGCGTGCGTCGCGCTTCAGGGATAACGACTTCCCATTCTTGTCCGAGAAGATCAAGACGGACTTCCTCGGCGAGTGAGAATGTTACCTCTCTGCCATTTCTAGCCATCTCGCGGCCACGGTAATCAAGCGGCCGCCGTTCGCCCCGAGCTAGATCTTCACGAGCGTCAAGAACCTGAAGCCATTTATCAAATAGTTCGTTTTCCTCTTGTTGATCGCGGGCTACAACGTGTTCTTCTTTACGCGCCGCGATGTGCTTCTCAAGTGAATCAATAAGCGAATCGATACCACGCCTGGCTCTACGGAGATCAGACGGTTGGGAACACTGAAAGGAGAATTTTCGCCCGAGTGAACAAGCCACACGCTGGGCCTTGTCGCGCCATTCCTCTTCACATTTTTTGACTCCGACGATCACCAGGGAAGGTTCCGTCTGGTGACGCTTCAGGGTCATCTGGAAGTCATAGCCGGTGAGGTAAATGGTCTCCAGGTCATGACACTGATTTCCGGAGTCAAACCTGAACTCTGCATGCGCTCCCCTGCTGAGATCACGCTGAAGAATACTTGCAGCCGCGTGACGATCTTCGACTCCCTGATCGCCCAGTACCTTTTTCGTGGCTGCGCGCGTCAGTTGAAGCCACACGACCCCAGCACCAGCTTCTGAGTGTGCGGCTCGGGCATCGCTGATACCAGTGAGCCTCTGGGCTACCACTGCTCCATTAGCAGGACGCCGAGATGCGTCCTCAGCGACACATTCTTCGAGGAGTCGACGAATGTCAGGTGGCACATCCGCTCGCTGTAGCGCTGGTTGGATATCCTGCTGCCGCCTCAGGGTCTCGGAAGTCAGTGCCTGAATGAGGAGGACGCCAAATGCATAAACGTCGCGAGTGTAAGGGAGTGTCGCCATATCGCTCTCAGGCAGGGCATACGGCTCCGACCTAAAATCTCCCACCGTCAACCCGGGAGGACTGATTTTCTCTTGCATTTTCGAAATGCCAAAATCAGCCAGCTTAGGTACCCCGGCATCGTCAAACAGGACATTCTGCGGCTTGATGTCCCGATGGGCCACGCCGCTCAAATGCGCATGCGCCAAAGCCTCGGCAAGAGGCTGCGCGACTCCTGATGCCAGATGCTCCCAAGCGTAAGGGCCTTCCCGGTCCAGGCGATCCGCCAGCGACTCGTCGAGCCATTCAAGGACTAGAAAGTAACTTTCTCGCCCTGAGTCCCAACCAGAGTCCAAGAGTTGCACGATGTTTGGATGACGGACAGCTCGCAGGGCTTCTGACTCTCGTTGAAATAGCTGTCGAGTGATTTGCTCGTCTGGGACACCCCGAATGAACTTGATTGCGACATGAGAGCCGCCCGCATCGAAGTCGACCGCCTTATGGACCTCACCGAGTCCGCCGAGACGCTTGAATCCTTTGACAAGCACATAGCGGTCATTGACCTGCTCTCGCACGGACTCTCCCCTTAGCAGTGCGTCCGTCCCCCCGGACGGACCGTGACCAAGTATGCCGTAGCTCATACGGGCCCGCACGGGTGCTGCGTATTCTTTCGCAGGTTCCGCTACCTGCCCCGCAGTTCGGGCTCCCTCGGCCAGCCCCTCCCATGAAGTGGGAGGGCTATCGGCCGACATCCGACAGTGCAAGGGCTCGGACTGATCGTCCAACTTCGGCTGAGCTCACAGAGGTTCGCTTCGTCGGCCGAGAGAGAGGTGACCGCCTGGCCCCCGAGGGCACGGCACCGTTCAGGTCGTGGCCTCGGGAGACGAGCGTGTCATGCGGCTAGACATTCGTCTCGGAGTAGGACAGCACCGTGCGGCTGTCCGCCTTGTCGATGACGTGCCCCTTCGGGAGTTCGCTGTCTGGGGTGCTGGCCGGGTGGATGGTCATGTGCGGTACCGCGGCGCGGTCGGTGCTCCAGTCGGTGATGTAGGCGATCAGGTTCCGCGCAAGGGGGATCGCGTCGGGTCCATATCCAGCAGCGCCAAGTCGTGACGGTCGTTCGAGATCCGCGTTGTCGCGTTCGGCGATCAGGAAGGCGAGGGAGTCGCCAGACACGAGGGCAGGGCTGCGGCCGGGGATTGCGGGATGTCGTACACCGTCCTCCATGGCCTGCTTCGTGACTTCGATGCGGCAGACGGTGTCGTCGGAGGTTGCGGCGCGCAGCCAGATGCCGTCGAATGTCTCCTCGTTGCCGACCCGAGCTTGCGACCACAGTTCGGTGAGCGGGGTGGAGAGAAACGCGGCGAGCTGGTCGGGGTCGACGGGCTGGTCCTGGTCGTGGTGGAGGCGGACGGTGCCATTGGCCAGTTCGGTGGTGCGTTCGCCGTGCTGGCCGATGATGGGGACGAATCCGCACAGTTCCATGTCGTCGGAGACGAGGGTGTCGCCGTGGCGGGTGAGGGCGACGGAGCGAGTCTGGCCGCGCCAGCGGAGCGGAAGGACGAGGCGTCCGCCGTCGGCGAGCTGTTGCCACCAAGTGACGGGGACATCCCAGAGGCCGACGGTGGCGATCATTCGGGTGTAGGGGGCGTGCTCGGGTACTCCCTCCAGGCCGTCGCGCTCCATGACTCTGACGTGTTCGTAGCCGGTGCGGTTGAGGGCCTGGCGGGCGTGCAGGGTGACGCCGGGATCGATGTCGATGGTGGTGATCTGACCGTCGGGGCCGCCGAGTTCGGCGAGGAGGGCGGCGTTGTAGCCGGTGCCGGCGCCGATCTCCAGGATGTGGTCGCCGGGCTGTGGGTCGAGTTGAGCAAGCATCATCGCGACGGTGGACGGCACGGAGGCGCAGGACAGGGCGAGCGGGCCGTTGGGGTTGTCCTTGATGGTGACGGCCCGGTTGGTGTAGGCATCGGCCGGGGCGAGACCCGGCAGGTGGAGGTCACGGCGGACGATGCGCATGGCCTGCTCAATCGGGGCTGGCAGCGGGCACTTGGCAACGATCTCGTCCACGAGTCGGTTGCGCAGGTCGTCGAGGGTGGGGGTGCTGTTCACCATGGCTCTTTCAGTTGAGGAGGAGGCAGGTCTCCCACCCCGTGGGAGTGACGCGGGTGGGGTTGAGGGTGTGGAGCGCGAGCAGGATCCCGTCAACGCCGGTCAGGAGCCCAGCGGTATCGGGAAGCGGGTGCTTGGCCACATGGGTGACGAAGCGGGAGTGGAGGGACGGCAGAGCCCGTCGGAGTGCACTCTCCGGTGCGGTATCGGCGGCCGAGCGTTCGGCGGCAAGGCAGAGGCCGGCCCAGCCGTGGCAGACCGTGGCGTTGTCGACGCGGGCGAGCTGTTCGGTATCGGCGGCACAGGTCGTGAGGGCGTCCTCAGCCAGGCGCTGGGTCGTCGTACGCGAGCATGCGATTGCTGCGAGCTGTAAGGCGCGCGCAATGCCGGGAGTGCCATAGCACCACGATGGTCTGGCGGGGCGCTCCGTCGCCTGTGATCTGTTGATCCATGCGTCGAGGGTGATGGTCGCCGGCCAGGCGGGGCTGTCGTTGGTGAGGTAGTGCGCTCGCTGTTCTAGCAGGCGGCAGGCTTGCGTCAGAGCCTGGTGGTGGCCGGCCACGATGTGCCCTGCGCGCGTGCTCAAGGCAAGGAGCGCGACGGGCCCGGCGACACCGTGGGCCATGCCGAAGTTGCCGTGGCCTGTCGGCCAGGCAGCGTCGGGTCGACCGCTCGGGCTGTCCGAGGTCCACCAACCCGGCACTTCCTCACCGTTGACCGTGACCGGCTGCTGGAGGAGCTGCACAAGGTAGCGCAGGACATCGTCGAGCAGTTCCGAGTGCGTACCTCGGTGCAGAAGTAGCGCACCCAGTCCGGTCAGGCCGGAGATCAGGTCGTACTCCTGCATGCGTGGCGGGTTGCCCGCGTCGATACGGTGATGAGCGTCCGCGAGCCCCTCTCTGTCAGCCTTGGGTGAGACGTCCCGTTCTGCGGGGTTAGCCTGAGAGG
>NZ_JAVFVX010000195.1:0-7513 GCF_033441795.1 Streptomyces sp. ADMS
CAGGTCGCGGAGTGCAGTCCAGCGGCCCCGAGGAATTGCGCAGCAGAGTCCGCGGTTCCGCGGTTCTGCGGTTCTCGCGGGTTCTGTGGTTCTCGCCGGTTCTCGCGGTTCTTCGTAAAGGTGCGCGACCCCGCCGGAGGCCTGCTCGGCGGGGTCGTTGCCTGCTGGTTCCGGTTCCGGTTCTGGCTGCGGCTAGTTCTTGCTGCCGTCCACGATGACCGGGGTGCCGTTCGCGTCCGTGCCGCAGGGCACCGCGTACACCGGGTTGGCCTTGGCGGCTTCCCTGTAGGCCTCCAGGCACTGGTTGTACAGCACCTTGTCGCTCAGCGACTTCGCGAGGATCCCGTTGGCGCGGGCGATGCCCTCCGCCTCGATCCGCTTGCGCTCGGACTCCGCCGTGGCCGTACGTGACGCCTCGACGGCCCGTTCGGTGGCCTGCTCCTGCTGGATCTTCTTGTCGATCTGGTCCTGGAGCTTGTCCGACGGCCTCACATTGCGCAGGTTGACGGTGGTGACGTCGATTCCGCGCGGCGCCAGACGCGTCTTGACGAGGGCGGCGATCTCCGAGCCGATCTGCTCGCGGGCGGAGGCGTAGCCCTCCTCGCTGGTGTGCTTCGCGAAGACGTTACGGATGATCTCGCGGCTGTCCGGCACCACCAGCCGCTCCTGGACGGCCTCCTCACTGCCGGCCAGCCGGTACAGCTCGACCGCCTTGGCCGGCACCACGGCCCACTTGATGCTGACGTCCGCGTACAGCACTCCGCCCTGCGAGGAGCGGACCTCGACCACGTCCTTGTCGTAGAGGTTCAGGTCCACGGGGCGGGTGGAGAAGGACGTGACCTCGGTGAACGGCGACTTGAACTGGACGCCGGAGGTCAGCGGTTGGCCGACCTTGCCGAAGGTCACCGGCACGCCGACCTCATAGGCGCGCACGACATGGACGCAGGCGAAGACACCGGCCAGCACGGCCGCGACGGCGCTGAGTGCCGCCCCGATCTTCCAGCCTCCGGCGCCCTGGCTGCGGCCGACGAGAAAGAGCACGACCGCCGCTATGAGCAGCAGTATGGACAGCACGAACACGGAATTCCCCCCTGAGGAACAGGTACCTGCCGGCAGGTACCGGATGCGTGGACCGGCGCCGCCTCGGGCGTGATCCGCAGGGAATGATAGGTGGGCCGGTTTCGCGGTTTCCGTCCCCTGGGGGGTATCGGGGTGCGGGCAGCCGCCGAGGGCCGACCGGATCGTCCGGTGGGCGGGGGCCCCGTCCGGCGCGCGGTACCTTCTTGCTCACGCCGATGAGGAGAGTGAACGTACGTGAGCAAGTTCGTGCGACCGGCAGCTGAGGGCGCGGATCCTTTCGGTACGGCCCGTCTGCGCCGGGGTGTTCTGGACGCCTGGGCCACCAGCCCGGCCCGGTTCCGTGAGGACGCCAACGCCGAGGAGGACCTCGTCCTCGGCGGCTACCGGGACCGGCTCGTCGTGGAACTCGCCCAGAATGCGGCGGATGCTGCCGCGCGGGCCGGGGTGCCGGGCAGACTCTGCCTCACCCTCCGCGAGGGCGTCCTCGTCGCCGCCAACACCGGTGCCCCGCTGGACGCGACCGGTGTCGAGTCCCTCTCCACGCTGCGTGCCTCCGCCAAGCGGGAGGCCCAGGACGGCGAGCACGGCAAGGGGACGGGCGCCGTCGGACGGTTCGGCGTCGGCTTCGCCGCCGTGCTCGCCGTGAGCGACGAGCCCGCCGTCGTCGGACGGCACGGCGGTGTGCGGTGGGCGCTCGCCGAGGCCCGCGAGCTGGCCGCCGAGACCGCCCGCCACAGCCCCGGGCTCGGTGACGAGGTCCGGCGACGCGACGGCCATGTGCCCCTCCTCCGGCTGCCGTTCGCCGCCGAGGGCACAGCCCCGGACCCCTACGACACGGCTGTCATCCTCCCGCTGCGGGACCTCGCCGCCGGGGATCTCGCGGAGCGGCTGCTGAACGGCGTCGACGATGCCCTTCTCCTCACCCTCCCCGGTCTTGAGGAGGTCGTCATCGAGGTGGGGGACCAGGCTCCCCGGACGCTGCGCCGGCTCACCGACGGCGCTCTGACCCTCGTGGAGGACTCCCGCGACGGTACGAGCCGCTGGCGTACCGTCTCCGCGCACGGCCCCCTGGACGCCGCCCTGCTGGTCGGGCGGCCGGTCGAGGAGCGGCTGCGTCCGTACTGGTCGGTCACCTGGGCCGTGCCCGTCGACTCCGACGGCACTCCCGTACCGCCCCGGACCAGCCCCGTCGTGCACGCGCCCACGCCCAGCGACGAGCCGCTCGGTGTACCGGCGCTGCTCATCGCCTCGTTCCCGCTGGACACGGCCCGCCGGCATGCCGCGCCCGGCCCGCTCACCGACTTCCTGGCGCAGCGCGCCGCCGACGCGTACACCGAACTCCTCGCCGACTGGAGCCCGGTGGGGGAGGGCATCATCGCGCTGGTGCCCGGCCCGCTGGGCAAGGGGGAGCTGGACGGGCAGTTGCGCCAGGCGATTCTCGAACGGCTGCCGCGAACCGCCTTCCTCCCGCCCGCACTTGACCCGGGCGACGATGACGAACTGCCCTCCG
The DNA here is from genome assembly GCF_033441795.1 of Streptomyces sp. ADMS. Classification (NCBI taxonomy): domain Bacteria; kingdom Bacillati; phylum Actinomycetota; class Actinomycetes; order Kitasatosporales; family Streptomycetaceae; genus Streptomyces; species Streptomyces sp. ADMS. The sequence goes on from NZ_JAVFVX010000195.1 coordinate 2,591, forward strand.
CCCTCCGCCCCCGCGACGCGGAGGTCGTCGAGGGCGCCGGTGCCGAGACCGTCCGGGTCCTCGCCGAGGTGCTGCCCACGCTGCTGCCCGCAGGGCTCGAACGCCGGGTGGAACTGCGGACGTTGGGCGTCGCCCGCGTCCCTCTGACCGACGCCGTCGACCGGCTCGCCGGCCTGGAGAAGGCGCCCGAGTGGTGGCACCGGCTGTACGACAGCCTGGCCGGCGTCGACCCCGACCGGCTGACCGGGCTGCCCGTGCCGCTCGCCGACGGGCGTACGACCATCGGGCCCCGGCAGGTCCTGCTGCCCACCGGCGGCGAGGTGGGGGCCGCCGCCCCCGAGACCCTGGCCCGCCTCGGCCTCAAGGTCGCGCACCCGGACGCCGCCCATCCCCTCCTGGAGAAGCTCGGCGCCCTCCCGGCCACCCCCCGCGCCGTCCTCACCACCCCGCAGGTACGGGCCGCCGTCGCCGCCTCCCTCGACGAGGACGCCGCCGGCATGTCATGGGACGACGAAGACGCCCCGGACGCCGAGGAGCTGGCGGACACGGTCCTCGCCCTCGTACGGGACGCGGGCCTCGAAGCCGGTGACGAACCCTGGCTCGGCGCCCTCGCCCTCCCTGACGAGGACGGCGAGCTGGCCCCCGCCGGTGAACTCGTCCTCCCCGGCAGCCCGTTCGCCGAGGTGATCAGGGAGGGTGAACTGGCAGCGGTGGACGGCGAGTTGGCGGACAAGTGGGGCGAGCAGCCCCTTGCCGCCTGTGGAGTCCTGGCCAACTTCGCCCTGGTGCGCGCTACCGACGTCGTCCTCGACCCGGACGAACTGGAACCCCGGGACAGCGACTTCGCCGAACCCGACGATTCAGGCCTGCTCGACGCCGTGGACGTGTGGAGCGAGGACATCCTCGACCGCTTCCCGGACTCGCCGGTGCCTCCGGTCGCCACGGAACTGGTCGCCGTACGGGACCTGGACCTCGTGGACGACGACCGCTGGCCCCAGGCCCTCGCGCTCCTCGCCCAGCCGCCTCTGCGGGACGCGATCGTCCAGCCGGTGCGCGTCCTGCTGCCCGACGGCACGCATGAACTCGTACGCCCGTACACGGCCTGGTGGTTGCGCGGAAACCCGGTGCTGGACGGACGGCGTCCGGCCGGCCTGCTGGCGGCCGGCGGCGACCCGCTCCTGCGCGGCCTGTACGAGGAGGCCGACGCCACCGGGTTCAACGACGAGCAGGTGCTGCGGGCGCTGGGTGTACGGACGTCGGTGGCCGCGCTCCTCGACGAGCCGGGCGGCGCGGCCGAACTGCTGGACCGCCTCGCGGACCCCGAGCGGGAAGTGAGCGGCGTCCAACTGCACGCCCTCTACGGTGCGTTGGCCGACCTCGACCCGGAACAGGTCACGCTGCCCGACGACCTGCGTGCCGTGGTCGACGGGCACGTGGAAGTGGTGGACGCGGCGGATGCCGTGGTGGTCGACTCACCCGACCTGCTGCCGTTCACAGCGGGGGTGCCGCTGCTCCCCGTACGCCCGGCACGGGCCGCCGAACTGGCGGAACTGTTCCAGGTACGTCGGCTGAGCGAGTCGGTGACGGGCGAGGTGACGTCTCAGGGCGCGGAGCACGACGTACCGGAGTCGGTACGGGTACTGCTGGGACCGGGGACGCCGGCGACGTACGTCGAGCACGAGCAGCTCGTCGTCGACGGCGTGGAACTGGACTGGCGCAGGACGAGGGACGGGGTGGTGCACGCCGCCACGCTGGAGGGCGTCGCGGCGGGGCTCGCCTGGGCGGCGGGGCAGTGGCCGCGGCGGTTCGAGGTGGCCGCGCTGCTGGAGGACCCGTCCAGGACGACGGAGCTGGCGCGGGATCGCTGGTTCGACTGAGGCGGCAGGGAGCCGGCGGGGGAGGCGCGGAGGCCGAAGGGGTTTCCGCGCCGGGCCGTCGGCTCGCAGGCCTTGCGCGAAGAGGGTGATGCGGACACGAAATCCTGGTGTTGTGCGCAAGCTGACCCGCGCCAGTTGGGACGGGCCCAACTGCACCGGGTACGCGACCCAGCCGGTGCAGCTGCAGTTCCGGAAGAACGGCACCGGCACCTACACCGTCGTCAAGACCATCAGGACGACGACCAAGGGTGACCTGAAGACGACCGTCAAGGCGACCGCCGACGGGTTCTTCCGGTACGTCTTCGCGGGGACCAGGACCACCGTGGGGGCCGGCGCAGCCGCCGAGTTCATCGACGTGAAGTAAGCGCACACGGACAACCGCGTCACGCCGGGAAGCGGCGGTCCACCCACCTCCACAGGATCTCCAGGGTGGCCGCCGCCACCGCCGCGATACCCACCGCGATCCACGGCATCGTCGTGCCGACCAGCTTCAGTGCGAAGAACTCCTGGAGTGGCGGTACGACCAGTACCAGCAGGAAGCCCGCGCCCATCGACGCGACCAGGGCGATCCGCCACCAGGTGTAGGGGCGGGCGACGATCGCCAGTACCCACATGGAGATCAGGAACAGGGTGAGCGTCGCCGCGCTCGTCTCCGCGTCCAACGCGCCCTCGCCCGTGTAGTGGTTGCGGGCGATCAGGTATGTCGCGAAGGTTGCCACGGCCGCCAGTACGCCGCCCGGGATCGAGTAGCGCATGACCCGGCGTACGAAGTGGGGTTTCGCGCGCTCCCTGTTGGGGGCCAGGGCCAGGAAGAAGGCCGGGACGCCGATCGTCAGGGTGGAGAGCAGGGTCAGGTGGCGTGGGAGGAAGGGGTATTCGACCTGCCAGCACACCACCAGGACGGCCAAAAGCACCGAGTAGACCGTTTTCACCAGGAACAGTGTTGCCACGCGCGTGATGTTGCCGATGACCCTGCGGCCCTCCGCCACCACCGAGGGCAGTGTCGCGAAGCTGTTGTTGAGGAGGACGATCTGGGCCACGGCCCGTGTCGCCTCCGAGCCCGATCCCATGGCCACGCCGATGTCGGCGTCCTTCAGGGCCAGTACGTCGTTCACGCCGTCGCCCGTCATCGCCACCGTGTGTCCGCGTGACTGCAGCGCGCCCACCATGTCCCGCTTCTGCTGCGGGGTGACCCGGCCGAAGACCGTGCCCTCGTCGAGTGCCTTCGCCATCTCCGGTGGTTCGGCGGGGAGTTGGCGGGCGTCGATCGTCGTGCCGCTCAGGCCCAGTTTGCTCGCCACCGCGCCCACCGACACCGCGTTGTCGCCCGAGATGACCTTCGCGTCGACGTCCTGCTCCGCGAAGTAACGGAGCGTGTCCGCGGCGTCGGGGCGCAGGCGCTGCTCCAGGACGACCAGGGCGGTGGGGGTGGTGCCGGTGGCCACCTCCGGGTGGTCGAGTTCGAGGGTGGTGCGGGTGAGAAGGAGGACGCGCAGGCCGGCCTCGTTCAGACGGTCAGTCTCGGCGAGGGCCGAGGCCCCGGCGGGCGTGCCGGGGGAGAGCAGCACGTCCGGTGCGCCCAGCAGCCAGGTGCTCGTCTCGCCGTTGCCCTCGCTGAACGACGCGCCGCTGTACTTGCGCGCCGAGGAAAACGGCAGCGACTCGGTGCAGCGCCAGTCCTCGCTGTCCGGGTAGGCGTCGATGATGGCCTGGAGGGAGGCGTTCGGGCGGGGGTCGGACTCGCCGAGCGCGCCCAGCACCCGCCGTACGTATGTCTCGTCGCCGCCGTTGAGGGAGCGCAGCTCGGTCACGTCCATGCCGCCCTCGGTCAGCGTGCCCGTCTTGTCCAGGCAGACCGTGTCGACGCGGGCGAGGCCCTCGATGGCGGGGAGTTCCTGTACGAGGCACTGCTGCCGACCGAGCCGGATGACGCCGATCGCGAAGGCGACGGAGGTGAGCAGGACGAGGCCCTCCGGGACCATTGGCACGATGCCGCCGACGGTACGTGCGATCGAGTCCTTCAGGTCGTTGTCCTTGACGACCAGCTGGGTGATGACCAGGCCGGTCGCGGCCGGAACCATCATCCAGGTCACGTACTTGAGGATCGTCGAGATGCCGGTACGGAGTTCCGAGTGGACGAGGGTGAAGCGGGAGGCCTCCTCGGCGAGTTGGGCCGCGTACGCCTCGCGGCCGACCTTCGTGGCCGTGAAGGCGCCACCGCCCGCGACGACGAAACTGCCCGACATGACCTGGTCGCCGGGGTGTTTGACGACGGGGTCGGCCTCGCCGGTGAGCAGTGACTCGTCGATTTCCAGTCCGTCGGCCTCGGCGCACTCGCCGTCCACGACGATCTTGTCGCCGGGGCCGATCTCGATGAGGTCCCCGAGGACGATCTCGGAGGTGCTGACGTCGGCGGCGACGCCGTCGCGGCGGACCGTGGGTCTGGCTTCGCCGATCACGGCGAGGGAGTCGAGCGTCTTCTTCGCCCGCCACTCCTGGATGATGCCGATGCCGGTGTTGGCGAGGATGACGTACCCGAACAGGCTGTCCTGGAACGGGGCGACGAACATCATGATCAGCCAGAGGACGCCGATGATCGCGTTGAACCGGGTGAAGACGTTGGCGCGGACGATCTCGGTGATGCTGCGGCTGCTGCGTACGGGGACGTCGTTGACCTCGCCGCGGGCGACGCGTTCGGCGACTTCGGCGGCGGTGAGGCCGGGGGCGCGGGGTTCCTTGCCGCGGGGCTCGTCGCCGCGGGGCGGGTTGCCCGGGGTGCCGCTGGAGAGGGGTACGGGGTGCGCAGGATCGAGTTCGGCGTCGGCGTCGATGTGCGTCATGTGTTCGACGGTACGTGCGGATTTACGGCTTCACCCGCCGAGTGCGCCAAAGATCAGACCTGGGGAGGAGGGGTGGGGTGGGAAATGGTGCGGTGGTTGTAGTCGGGGGTGTGTAGGGGGTGGGGCGGGTGGGGGTGCGCGTTTCGGGTTTCGCCCCCGCCGCCCCTACCCGTCCCATCCTGTCCCGGGGGGGGGGGGCCCCCCCC
>NZ_JAVFVX010000196.1:0-7464 GCF_033441795.1 Streptomyces sp. ADMS
GTCAGCCGTTCGAGCCGGCCGGGGTGCTGCCGGTCGAGCCGTGGTGGCGGGGTGTGGGATACGTGCCCGACCACAGGTGGCCCGTTCCGGAGGTTGCTGCGAAGGCGGGTCGTGAGGCCCTTGACCTTGTGGGCGAGGCTTGAGCGTGGATGAGCTCAGGGGCGTGACGGAGGTCCTTGCGGCTATGTCGGAGGTCGAGCGGGAGCAACTGCTGCGGCTGATCGATGGGCCGCCGCGTCAGCAGCGCCGGGAACGGGTGCTGGAGTTCCGGCCGCTGCCTTCCGCTCGTAGTGGAGGTGTGCGGGTGCGAGTCACGGTGAAGGACGCGTAGGGCCTGAGGAATCCGAACTGCTGGTGGAGCCGGGGCTTCGGCTGCCCTCGCTGCGGAGGGGTTGTCCGTGCCGGACTGCGAGCTGGCCAACATCGTGCAATTTCCTACCTGGTGATGGTCGGCGCCCTGGGATGGATCAGTGGTTGAGGTGGGTCAAAACCGTGATGTCACGGTCGAAGCACACTACGATCCGCCCGTCGGATGCGGCGAGAGCGTTGACCGAGCCGGGCAGGAGCAGTTCGGGTCCGACCTGTCGGCGGGTAGTCAGGTCCCACACCCGCACTCCGTGCCCGCTGCCGGTGGCGGCGACCGGACGGCCTTCCACTACGGCCGTCACCACGGCATGCACCGAGCTGGTGTGGCCGGTGAGGGGTTCGCCAACCTTGTGGCGGGTGGTCAGGTCCCACACCCGTACCGTCTGGTCTGCGCTGCCGGTGACGGCGACCGGACGGTCGCCGACGACGGCCGTCGCCAATGAGACCACGTGGCAGTTGGCGAAGGGTTCCGCGGCCTCGCCTGTGCCCAGATCCCACATCTGCAAGCCGTTCCTATCGCCTGTGACAGCGACCGGACGACCGTTGACGACCGTGGTCGCCACCACATCCGTACACCAGATGCTGTCTTTGGAGGGCTGGGTGGCGGGTTGTCCGGTGGTCAGGTCCCAGACCACAGCCTTCGGGTCGTGGCCGAGGCTGACAGCGACCGGTCGGCCGTCCACTACTGCGGTCGCCAGCCCGTGCACCGGACTGTAGTGGGGGTAGAGGGGCTCGCCCACTGGTTGGCCGGTGGCCAGGTCCCACATGTTGACGGTGCCGTCGTCATCGGTGCTCCATGTGCTGGTGACGGCAACCGGCCGGTCGTCGACGACAGCCGTGGCCACCGCGGTCACCTCGTAGGCGTGACCCTCCATGGGCGGTCCGGCAGGCTGACCGGCCGTGAGGTCCCACACCTGGACCGTCCCGTCAGCGCAACCGGTGACGGCAACCTGGCGACCGTCCACCACCGTCGTCGCCACACAGGTCATCGCGCAGTTGCCGTTGATGCCGGCAGCGTAGTCACGGGTGTGCATGGGTCGGCCGACTGTTCGGCCCGTGCCCAGATCCACCATCTGCATCGACGTGCCTTCGTTGAATCGGGTGACGGCGACGGCCACCGGGCGGCCCTCGACCACCGCCATCGCCACCGCGTCGATGTAGTCGGTGTCGGCCTCGGGGGCGAGGGGCGGTCCGGTGGGTTGACCGGTGGCCAGGTCCCACACCCGTAGCGTCGGGTCGGGGGAGTAACCGCCGGTGACGGCGACGGGCCGGCCGTCGATGACAGCTGTCGCCACGGCGTACACCGAGCTGGTGTGTCCTTCGAGGGGCGGGCCGAACGTCTGGCCCATGCCAAGGTCCCAGACCTGCACCGTCTCGCTGTGGTCGGCGGTGACGGTGAGGGCGACCGGGCGGTCATCCACTACCGCCGTTGCCAGTACACGGGGGAGACTGATGCCTTCGAGGGTCGGAGCGAGTATCTGGCCCGTGGCGAGGTCCCACACGCGTACCGTGTCGTCGTGGCTTCCTACGACGGCGACGGCACGGCCGTCGAGCATTGCCGTGGCCAACGCAGCCACCTCATCGGTGTGGCCGGTGAGCGGGTCGCCGATCGGGCTACCGGTGGTCAGGTCCCACACCCGGAGCGTGTCCTCGTCGCCGGTGACGGCAACCGGCCGGTCGTCGACGACAGCCGTGGCCACCGCGGTTACCTCGTAGGCGTGACCCTCCATGGGCGGTCCGGCCGGCTGACCGGTGGCCAGGTCCCACACCCGCACCGTTGTGTCCGCGCTTCCGGTGACGGCGACCGGGCGGCCGTCGACGACTGTGGTCGCCACCGCGCACACCTCATCGGTATGACCCGTCAGGCACTGCCGGAACCGCTGATCCGTCAACGCCCCGGTCGTCCATACCGGGACCCAGCCGCCTGCCCCTTCCGCGGCACCGTCGACCGTCACCTTGGCCAACCGTTGCGCCAAGTCGCGATCCCCGAACTGAGCCGCCGCCAACGCCAGCACCTGACGCCGTACCGCCGGGCTGGCACTCTGGTGCAGGTGCAGCGACCCCCGGTAGACCGTGGACGTCAACCGGACCGCTGGACCTGAGGCCTCATCCAGCAGTTGCAGCACTTCTCCCGGATCGGCATGTACCAAGAATCGCGGATCCGCCAGTTGCCTGTCCACATCGGCGGATTGCACCCCGGAACCATCAACGCGCGGATCATCAGACATATCCCCATCCAACCAGCCCACACCGACACTTTCCTTTCATGTGTCCGGCCGGGTGTAACCGCGCCCGGGATGCCGCCGCGGCGGGCGCGTTCCAGGAACCAGGTCGCAACCTGCACGGTGAAAATGGGTCGTCCAGGCAGCCAGGCCGATTTCACATGAACGTCGCCGTCGCGGCCGGCCGGGGCAAAGACTGCAACGGGAGATTCCCCCAGCCCGCGGCTGTAGTCGGCGAGCGCGGTCGCGACCGGCTCGAGGACGTCCTCGTATCCCACGGCCGCGCGAATTGCGTCAGGGCCGAAGTGCGCTGGCATTCGCGCGGTCATTGGGGCAGTTCCTGAAGACGCCCTTCGGCGACGAAGGCGACCTCGCCGCCGACCTTCACGGAGCGGATGTCCTCACCCTGGCCGTCGGCGCTGATCGTCATCTCGCTGGGGCGGCCGGTGAAGCGACCCTGCCGCAGGACCGCAGTCTCGCTTTCGCCGATCCGGTGGTGGCGGCGCAGGTAGGCGGCGGCGCATCCGGCGCCGCTGCCGGTGGCCACGTCCTCGACGCTTCCGTCGTTGTTCCAGTGCCGTCCCTCCAGGGCAGTGGCGTCGAGGAGGTAGGCGAACTGGGCGCCGAGCCCGGCAAGTGGAGCGTCAAGATCCAACGCGATACGGGCACGTTCCAGTGCGCCGCTGCGCACGGGAAGCACCAGGTAGCGCAGGCCGGTGGAAACGACCTCGGCGGGCAGGTCCGGATCCAGATCATCGGTGTCCAACGAGAACCAGGAGGCCACGTTTTGCGTGTCCGGTCGGCCGAGGAAGGACGCCGGGCCCTGATCGAGGACGCTCGCGTATCGCCCGGGACCGCGACGCTGTGTGGTGACCTTCACCGTGCGGGCATTCAGCCGCAACGTCCACGTTTCGTTGCCGTCCGTGCCGTCCGTGCCGTCCGTGCCGTCCGTGCCGTACAGGGCGTGAAGCACGCATGCCGCGCCGATAACGGGGTGGCCGGCGAAGTCGAGCTCCGCGACGAGGTCGAAGACGCGGGCCTGCCATGTGTCATCCCGCGCACCGCCGCGGGTCAGGAAGATCGATTCGAAGTGGCGCAGCTCCTGGGTGATCCGTTCCATCTGAACGCCGGTGAGTCCGGAGGCGTCGGGAAACACCGTGAGGCTGTTGCCGCTGTACGGAAGGCCGCTGAAGACATCGACATGGAAGTAGTGCATGTGCCGACGCTACTGACCGACCCAGTCAGAAGGAACTGGCCGAACGCTGGGGTAGCCCATAGCATCTGCTTATGCCCCCAGATCTTGAGACGGCGCTATTGCGGGTCCTTGTCACCTCTGCCCGGTCCGGCAGCATCAGCCGGGCCGCGGCCGCGCTGGGACACAGCCAGCCCGCGCTCAGCCAGCAGCTGCGGAAACTGGAACGCACCGTCGGACAGCCCCTACTGCATCGCGCCGCCACCGGCGTGTCACTCACCAAGGCCGGTGAGGCACTACTGCCGTACGCCGAGCGGATCCTGGCGCTGTCCGCCCAGGCGCTCACCGCAGCCGGGCCGGCGGTGAAGGGACACTGCGGCGTGGGGCTGATCGAGGATCTCACCGCCGCGCCGCTTCCCCAGGCTTTGGCCGACTTCACCCGCATGAGCCCCGAAGCCACGCTCGAACTGATCAGTGCCCCAGGTCCGGTACTGCAGGAGGCACTCACCGCCGGGCGCATCCACCTGGCGCTATGTGACCCCTCCTACCTTGCCGAACCTCCGCGCTGGACGGCACGGCTCCCCCTGATCTGGGCGGTGGGGCCCGGCATCGATCCGAGCCTCGACCCGCTGCCGCTCGTACTGTTCTCTCAGCCGTGCCGCTGGCGCGTACCAGTGCTCGATGCTCTGGAAGCCGCCGGACGCGGTTGGCGCATCGCCTTCGAAAGCACTAGCGTGGCGGGCGTGCAAGCGGCTGTCCGGGCCGGGCTCGGCGTCGCCGCTTTGCTCCCGGCGAATGTGGAGCCGGGCACAACAGCGCGCGGCCTCCCCGAACTCCCCGACGTCGAACTCGGCCTGGTACGGCGCCCAGGCACCGACGGCAACCCCCTCATCGACGCCGTGGAAGAAGTACTCAGACGCCTCATCTGACACAGGGTCACGGCTGCCACGGTCATCTCCGTCCGAATGGCTACTGCAGGTCACTGTTGCCCGCATCAGCGGAATCCGCAGCGACACTGCGGTGCTGTCATATCCCATGAACACCCGCGCGTAGCTGGCGTGCGGTATCCGGGGCTGGCCACCAGCGAGCAGAAGCAGATCGTGGACGCGCAGATGCGCGTCGGCGGCATGCTCAGCGCCGTCCTGGACGCGGGCGCCGGGCAAACCGCGGCAGTGGTGGACCGGCTGCGCCTGTTCGCCATCGCACCCAGCCTCGGTGGAGTCGAGTCCCTGGTCACCCAGCCCATCACCACCACCCACCAGGGACTGGACCCGACCGAACGCGCCAAGCGCGGCATCGCCGACCGCATGGTCCGCCTGTCCGTCGGCCTCGAAGACGCCGACGACCTGATCGCCCGACCTCACCCAGGCCCTCGACGGCTGAACCCGCCCCGTGCACCGGCCCGCAGCGCTCATCCGGCGCCGGGCCGGTGCACGACGGCCCCACCCCTGGCCGAGACCAGCGCCCCTTGCAAGAAGAGACCGCCCGCGTCTGGGGACGCCTGTTCTGCCGGTCCCGCAACCGCTCGCAGCCGCTTCGGAAAAGAGACATGACCAGCGCCGCTCCCGCCAGCACGACGGCCTCCATATCCGACCCCGCCCGGGCTCAGACCCGGATCCTGCGCGTCCTCGTCGCCTCCCAGGTTCTCAGCGGCGCAGGTCTCGCCGCGGGCGTCACCGTCGGCGCCCTCCTCGCCCAGGACATGCTCGGCTCCACCAGTCTCGCCGGACTGCCCAGCGCCCTGTTCACCGCCGGATCCGCGCTCGCGGCCATCGTCGTCAGCCGCATCTCCCAGGTCCGCGGCCGTCGCCCCGGCCTCGCGAGCGGCTACCTCACCGGAGCCATCGGCTCGGCCGGCGTCATCACCGCTGCCGTCCTCGACAATCCCGTCCTGCTGTTCATCGCTCTGTTCGTCTACGGCGCCGGCACCGCGACCAACCTCCAGGCCCGCTACGCCGGAGCCGACCTCGCCGCACCCGGCCACCGCGGCCGCGCCGTCTCCACCGTCCTGGTCGCCACCACCCTCGGCGGTGTCGCCGGACCCAACCTCGCCGCCCCCACCGGCAACCTCGCCGAAAGCCTCGGCATCCCCCACCTCGCCGGTCTCTTCCTTCTCTCCGGCCTCGCCTACGCCCTGGCCGCCCTCGTCCTCGCTCTCTGGCTGCGCCCCGACCCGCTGCTCCTGGCCCGCGCCCTCGCCGAGACGAGGGACAGCAAAGCCACCGCGGGCACAATCGCTGACGCCGCAGATACGCGGGAGGGCCGCGGGGGCGTCGTGCTCGGCGCCCTCGTCATGGTCCTCACCCAGCTCGTCATGGTCGCGATCATGACGATGACACCGGTCCACATGCACGACCACGGCCACGGCACTGCCGCCTCCGGGCTCGTCATCGCCATCCACATCGGCGCCATGTACCTGCCCTCACCACTCACCGGCTGGCTCGTCGACCGCTACGGCCGCATGAAGATCGCTGCCGCATCCGGCATCACCCTGCTTGCCGCCGGAATCCTCGCCGCCGCCGCGCCCGGTGACTCCGTCGCGCTCCTCGCCCTGGCTCTGGCCCTGCTCGGACTCGGCTGGAACTGCGGCCTCGTGGCCGGCACCGCGATCATTACCGACACCGTCCCGCTCGCTACCCGCGCCAAGACCCAGGGCCTGGTCGACGTCTCCATCGCCGTCGCCGGCGCCACCGGCGGCATGGCCTCCGGCATCATGGTCGCTGCCACCAGCTACCCCGCCCTCGCCCTCACCGGTGGCGCTCTCTCCCTCGCCCTGCTGCCCACCGTCGCCGCCACCGCCTACCGCCGATGACACCCCGTGAAGTCGTACGCGGCCCTGCCCGTGATGAACAACGCGCGCGCCAAGTCCTGCGGCAGGACTGGCAGATCCTCTCAACGGGGACGCCGGTGCCGACCGGGAAGAGCGTGGCGTTGGTTTGCACGTGCGCGGGGCCATTGAAGAACATCGTCGCCGCTTTCCGGGTTCAGGGCCGTCATACACAGACCGTGAGGATCGTCGTACCGGCATCTCTCTATCACCCCGCTCCGCAGTCCGCCCCGGTATCAGCGGAGACGGAAGCGATCACCGGGAACTCTGGCTCGCCACAGGGCTCCGGCCGTGCCGGGCAACTGTGTCCGCGTGCCGCCCTGATGGCGACGGGCGGGTCGGACCGCGTCGGCCATCAGTGACCGAAGCGACCTACGACAGCCCTATGTTGCTGGAAAGTGAGCGCGGCGTGGGGAGTTGCTGATGGGGCGTGGTGCGGTCAGTGGTTGTCAGGCGGTGGCCGAAGACCGACATCGCCAGCGCCCTCACCGCGGTCTGCGCTGTCTCCTCCGCCAGGGTCGTTGCCCGTGACGCACTGCGCAGTGCCGGCTGCGTGCCGCAGTGCTGCCGGGAACCTTGAGCGGACCTGCTCCGCCGGCGGGAGATCGAAGAAGTCGCGGCCCGGCTCTACGGCCGGACCCAACGCAACGGCCCCGCCTGCGCGTAAATGATCGGTGGCTGGCCGCCGGGTGTGGTCGCCTTGGCTGAAACGGCGAGTTCGCGTGGTCGGCAGTGGCGGTGGAGCCCAATTTGTTGGCACGGCACGTGGCTGAGGTACTGAAGCCTGATAGAGCGTCATGTTGCCCAAGAACCACACGGATTCTACGCCGGTGCCGGGTGCGTGGCCGGACATTCAC